>JAGNMH010000843.1 GCA_017991275.1 Acidobacteriota bacterium | reverse complement strand
CGCCTATCTGATCGCGTATGCGTTCGACTTCGGATTGAACAAACGAAGCCGGAGTCCAGTCGGCTTTGCAGCCACAAATTTTGCGGACAAAGTTTTCCAGAACTTGTTTGCCGTTTGGCGTGTGGGCGACTTCGGGATGAAACTGCAAACCGTAAACTCTGCTGGAGTTATCTTCGACAGCTCCGAGCGCATTTTCAGTGCTTGCAATGGTTTGGAAGCCGGCCGGAGCAGCAGTAACGTGATCGCCGTGGCTCATCCATGCTTGAAAATCTGGCGGCAATCCGGTCAGCAAGTTACTGTTGCCAATAAGATTAACTCTGGCTGCGCCATATTCGCGGCGAGCCGAAGATTCCACTTTTCCGCCTAGAAAATGACTAATCAATTGTAACCCATAACAGATTCCAAGCACTGGAACATCCAGGTTCAAAATGTCAGGCGAACAATGCGGTGCGCCTTCTTCATAAACGGAACTTGGCCCGCCGGAAAGAATTATGCCCTTCGGGCTCAACTTTCGGATGGCTTCAACTGAAGTATTGAATGGGTGAATTTCGCAATAAACGCCGACTTCGCGGACTCGGCGAGCAATAAGCTGAGTGTACTGTGATCCGAAATCGAGAATGATTACGGTCTCGAAGCTTTTGGACACGAGATCGCTCCTTTTGATTGTAAGTTTCGTGGATTGTGTCAGTGAGGCGGGAGTATAAGCGAGAGCGATGATGACCTCAATCTTGGCATCACCGCTCTCACCTACTATTGGGCTAAAAGCCTTGAATTTTATTTGGCAGATGCAGGTCTGGGCGGCTCTTCGGTCATTGTTGGACGGCGAAAAGGTCTGGCGACCAAATTCCAAAGCTTAATCAATGGGCCATGAGTAATGTAAATCGTCGTCAGAATAAGCAAAACCCATTGCGAGTAAAACCAAATGCCCGCAACCAACAGTGAAAGCAATGGCAAAGTGATAAAGGGTTTATTGCTTTTCGGCCCGACATTCTTGAAGCTGGTATAACGAAAAGTGCTAACCATCAAAACTGCCAGAGAAGCCATTCCGAAAATCAAGAACCAGCTATAAAGCTCCAACCGATCCGCTTTCAATGTGGGCAATGGACGAGGCGCAAAATGAATCACTGCAGCCAGCATTGTCGCGGCTGCCGGTATTGGCAAGCCAACAAAGTATTTTTTGTCCAATTTTGGAGAGCTTCCTGATTCTGAAAATCTGGGTGCTCTGGCCATAACGTTGAATCTGGCCAACCGTAAAGCTCCACAGATCAAAAAGAAAAACGAAACTCCCCAGGCTATTCGCTCAATCCCCGGCGTTGAGCCATAACCCCAGGTGTAAGCCATGACCGCCGGGGCAATTCCAAACGTCAGCACATCGGCGATGCTATCCAGCTCAACACCGAAATCACTGGTGGCTTTGGTCATGCGGGCAATTCGCCCATCCAACCCGTCTAGCAAAAAGGCTATTCCGATTGCTCGCGCGGCATAATCAAAAAGATGCGTAGCCTGAGCAAGTTGCCCAGGTTCGTTTAACAACTGATAGGCTTTAGCTGAATTGATGACGGCGTAAAAGCCGCAAAGAATGTTCCCAATCGTGAATGCGCTGGGGATGATGTAAATGCCTTTTTTAATACCGCGACGTGGCGGATTGGGCTGAACTTCTTCGTTAAAATCGCTCATTCAGAATCCTTTTCGCCAGAGTCCTTTCCGGCAGATACCTTTCCTAAAACGGTGACACCGCCTTTTGTGCGCTGCCCTTTTTTGACCAGGACTTTGACTTGAGGAGGCACTATGACGTCTACCCTTGAACCGAATTTGATGTACCCGACGCGCTCGCCAAGCTTGATCGTATCACCGACCTTATTCCAGAAAACGATCCTCCGAGCAATCAAACCGGCAATCTGTTTGAAAACAACTTTGGCATGGCGATTTTCAACGGTAATGATTGTTTGTTCGTTCTCGATTGAGGCTCGTTGGGCGCTGGCGACCAGAAACTTGCCGGGTCTGTAATCGTAACTGGTAATCGTTCCGGCCAAAGGCGAACGGTTGACATGAACATCAAAGATTGAAAGGAAAATGCTGATAAGTGTGCCTGCCTGATCGTTATGAGGGTCAACCGGTTTGAGCACGACAATAAGACCATCTGCAGGTGAAACTATGGTCTTTTCGTCGGTGGAAATTTCGCGTTCAGGGTTGCGGAAAAAGAACGCAACGAATAAAGCTAGAAAGAGCAAAACTCCGGCTACCCAAAAAAACGCTGGCATTAATAGCCAGCCCAGAAGCAAACAAACTACGCTCAAAATTACGAGCGGAACGATGAAAGTATATGCGTCACGAAGCAATGTCCGGCTCCTGTAAATGTTTGTTGATTTTGTTTTGATTAAACGAGGCCAGAGATTATCAGGCTAGACCGTAAAAGAAAACGGGGACACTTTGCGCGTCCCCGTTTTCTTAAATTCTTAAATTATTTGCGACTGCCGCCCCAAGCCTTAATGTGATGTTGCGCTAGCCTTGTATTTACCGAGAATGGCCTCCAT
>JAGNMH010000842.1 GCA_017991275.1 Acidobacteriota bacterium | reverse complement strand
CGGCGCAAATGGCGGCCATAAACAAAATGCCCTGAATCCCTCGTTTGCGAGTTTCAGCGTCGGTCTGAGCAGGTGGATGGCCAACGTGAGCCAGCCGGTCTTGTCCCATCACGTATTGAATCAACCTGGCAGTCATTCCGATTCCGGCGGCGGCAAATCCCAAATGCCAGTTGATTTGTTCGCCCAGGTAACTACACACCAGCGGCGCTAAAAACGCGCCGATGTTGATGCCCATGTAAAAAATCGAAAATCCGGCGTCGCGGCGTTGATCTTCGGGGCTGTAAAGTTCGCCAACGATTGTGCTGACATTCGGCTTCAACAAACCGGTTCCCAGAACAATCAAAACCAGTCCGGCGAAGAATGTGAACTTGAACGGAGCCGCCAGCGAAAAATGGCCAAGCGCGATGATAATGCCGCCAACCAAAACGGATCGCCGAGTGCCCAGCACTTTGTCGGCTATCCAGCCGCCTGGGATGGACATTAAGTAAACCGAACCGACGTACGCGCCATAAACACTTGCTGCGAACTTTGTGTCGAACCCAAGCCCGCCAGCGGTGACAGCCGTCGTCATATACAAAATCAGCAGCGCGCGCATGCCGTAGTAACTGAACCGTTCCCACATCTCCGTAAAGAACAACGTAGTCAATCCGCGCGGATGCCCGCCGATTCCGGTATTGTCCTTCGTTGAATCGAACGCAGAAATTGACTCCAAGTTGGAAGCCTGTGTCGCCATATTCTTTTTTCTCCGAGTTGATAAAGGTGAGTTGAAAGTACGGCGCGAAGCCTAGCACAGCGACTCGCAAAGTCGAAGCTGTCGGAGTGCAAAGAAACGGAAACCACAAAATGCACAAAAAACACAAAAGGTTTCCCCATTCGATTTTGTGACTTCTGTGCTTTTTGTGGTGGAATTTCCTGGATGGTAATCAACGCGCGAAAACAAACAAGCCTTGTCCGGCGATGATCGCCACGTATTGTTTGCCACGAATCGCGTAGCTGATCGGATTCGTCACAATCTGATACCCGGCCATGAACTTCCACAACACTTTTCCCGTCCTGGCGTCCAGTGCGTAAAAGTAACCTTCGCTGCTGCCGCCGAAGACCAGACCGCCAGCCGTTGCCATCAATCCGGCCATCGCCGGAGCGTGCAGTCGAAATTCCCATCGCTGTTTGCCAGTCAGCGCGTCCAGAGCTTTGACCACGCCGTAAGGTTCAACACCCGGCAGGTCGCGTCCGCCGCCGCCTTCAAACAGATCGCCTGCGTGATAGGTCGCGTCGGCTTTGAAAAAGTATTGCGGATGATTTTCGCGCGCCAACACATAAAACAACTTCGTCTGCGGGCTGAAAGTCGGCGAATACCAGTTCGTCGCCCCGCCAAGTCCCGGATATAGCAGCGTGCCTTCGGTTGAAGGCTCGATGTTCGGCAATTTGAGCGGACGACCTTTGGCGTCCAAGCCGCTCGTCCAGGTTTGTTTGATGTAAGGCGAGCCGCGCAGAAATTCGCCGCTTGTTCGATCCAACAGGTAATAAAAAGCGTTGCGATTGGCTTGAGCAATCAGTTTGCGTGGCTTGCCCTTCACAACTGCGTCAAACAACACAGGAGTTTGATTTGAATCCCAGTCCCAAACGTCGTGCGGAGTGAATTGAAAATGCCAGCGCAGTTTGCCTGTGTTGGCTTCCAGCGCAAGCAGGCAATCCGAATAAAGGTTGTCGCCCAAACGCGCATCGCCGTTCCAATCCGGCGCGGGATTGCCGGTCGTCCAATAAAGCAAATTCAGTTCGGGATCGTAAGAACCCGTCACCCAGGTCGGCGCGCCGCCGGTTTTCCAACTGTCACCTGACCAGGTTTCGTTGCCTGTTTCGCCAGGAGCGGGAACCGTCCAGAATCGCCACAGCCGTTGGCCAGTCTTGGCGTCGTAAGCGTCCAGGAACCCGCGAATGCCGTATTCACCGCCACCAACGCCAACTATGATTTTGTTGCCGATTTTGTCTTTGATCGCCAGCGGAGCCGCAGTCATCGTGTAGCCAAGTTTGTAATCGGCAACGATCACGTCCCAACGCGGCTTGCCTGTGTGAATGTCCAGCGCGACCAGATGAGAATCAAACGTGTTCAAATAAAGCGTTTCGCCGAGCACGGCCAACCCGCGATTTGGAATTCCGCAACAGCCTCGCGCATCGCCCGGAGTCGTGCGGCGGTAAGTCCACAAAGGCCGCCCGGTTCGTCCATCCAGCGCAGTGACGACATGCGGCTTTTCGCTCAGGTACATAACGCCGTCAACGACCAGCGGCGTCGTTTCGACTTTGCCCGGGTCGCGCATTTGGTAAACCCAAACCGGTTTTAGCTGAGACACGTTGGCGGTGTTGATTTGGGTGAGCGGGGAAAAACGATGGCTTTGATAGTTGCCGGAATAGGTCAGCCAGTTTTGCGGTTCGGCGGCGGAGTTGCGGATTCGGTCGTAGCTGACTTGGGCTTGCGCGAACGAGACGGAGAGACAGAGGGACAGAGCGACGGCGAGAAAAGTTGCCGTCAAATCGCCC
>JAGNMH010000157.1 GCA_017991275.1 Acidobacteriota bacterium | reverse complement strand
CTGTGACTTCGGCCTGGGTGATTGTCGCTCCGCCGGATTACGCGCCGGGGATTAAATCCATCGTCACAATGTACGACATCGCTTATCAAGTCGCCGTTCAGGAGCAATGGATTACTCCGCCCTCCAGGATTTCCTTTACCGAAAACATTTATCCAATCTTCGAAAGGTTCAACAATCTGCAATGGGTGAACAACGGGTTTTATCTGGATTTCGGCTGGGGATCGCCCGGAGATTTTTTGTCGCCGGAAAATCTGTCGCGGCTTTCCAGTAATTCGCCTGAACAGCAACCGCTGAGAGAACAGATTTTTAATTCGTTCAGAAATCCGAATTACGCCGAAGCTGAACCTAATGCGCTGCCTCCGTTTTATGGTGACGGAGTTGCGAACATTCCGCTGGACGGAAATCCTCGTAACTGGTTGGCGGTGACTCAGTTGCAGTACGACTGGTTGCAGCGTTGGGCGGCTGGCGATTTTCTGCCGGGCTTTGATCCTGAACTGGTCAAGCCGCGAACTTTGGATGAGTTGCCGTTGGCTGACCGTCCGCACGCGCTGGATAAAGCCGCGTTGGATTTTTGTCTTGGTGGAGCTTTTCATCCGGGCTGCGAAGCCACCTGGCCGATGCGTCATGCTTCGTTGTACTCCGCGCCGTTCCGTATCAAACCGCTTCCGGCCAATCAGCTTGAAAGGTGTTATGGCCCCGTTCTGACTCCTGAAGTCGCGGTTTCGCCAAACGGCCCCATCGGCGGCAGTTCGCCGGGCGACATCACCAGATGGATGGTTTTGCCGTGGCAAGTGGACACGGCCAGTTGCGGCGCGGGTTATGACCCGAAAACGAATCCTTTTTTCCCGACTTTCTGGCCTGCGCGAGTTCCGAATCAGGTACTGCCTGAAATGCATTACCGGCAGGCGCTCAATGCCGAAGCCAGCGAAACCCAACGTGTGAAGCAATTCAGCTTGCGACTGGATTGGCTGCGCGATTTGCTGTTGCTGACACAAACCGGACAGATCGAAAAGATCAATCAATTCCTGGCCGATTGGAGCAAGGTCGGAATCGTGACCCGACGCGAAGTTCCGACTGGCAATTCGTTGCTGCCGCCTGTCGTTCACGTCGAGATGCAAAACGAACTGATCGAATCGCCCGATGATCGCTTCGATCAGATTCATCCGTTGACTTACCGATGAATGCAAACGTGGCAATTATCGGAGGCGGCGTGGCCGGGGCTGCGACTGCGCTTGAACTGGCCAAAGCCGGAGTTTCAGTCGCATTGATCGAAAAGGAAGCCAGCAACGACTGGAAAATCGGCGAAGGTTTGCCACCTGCTGCAAAACCTATGTTGCAGCAACTTGGAATTTGGGAGCCATTTATCGCCGACGGCCATCTGGCTTCTTACGGCAACTGTTCTGCTTGGGGATCGAATGGGCTGATTGACCAGAGCTTCGTTTTCAATCCGCTTGGAAATGGCTGGCATCTGGATCGGAGCCGATTTGACCGAATGCTGCTGGATGCCGCTGTCGAAGCCGGAGCAAAATTGTTTTCAGGTGCTGCGGTTGCAGACTGTCAGCGAGCTGATTCGGGCTGGCGGTTGAAATTGTCAAACGCCGAAACCATCAAAGCAGATTTCGTCGTTGATGCCAGCGGGCGACGCAGTTGGTTTGCGCGGCAGCAGGGAGCGCAAAGAACCAGCTTTGATAATCTGGTTGCGGTAGCCGCAATGATGGGAACCAAAAGCGAAACGATTGACCAGGACTCTTTGACTATGGTTGAAGCTGTTGTAGAAGGTTGGTGGTACGCAGCCCTTATTCCAGGAATGAAGCTGGTGGCCGTTTATCTGAGCGATGCCGATCTGGAATCCACGCGGCTGGCTCGCACTTCTGAAGGTTGGTTGTCGTTGTTGAATCAAACCGTTCATCTGCGAAATCGAATTGAGCGTCACGGTTACCGATTCAAACTGGAACCGCGAATAGTTTCAGCCAGCAGTTCACGGTTAGATTTTGCAACTGGCGATTCATGGCTGGCTGTTGGCGATGCCGCCATCGCGTTCGATCCGCTTTCTTCGCAGGGCATCGTTACTGCCCTGGAATCAGGCATTCTGGCGGCTGAATCCATTCTGACTGGTCAGCCACAGACTTTGAAAAGTTATTCAGATCGGTTGGAGCAAATTTTTGCTGCTTATCTGAACAGCCGGAATTTTTACTACTCGCAAGAAAGGCGCTGGCCGGATTCTACGTTTTGGCAGAGGCGGCATGGCGCAAAGAATGACTCCACGTTTGATTGACGAACCGATTCAAGCGAATGCGGGTTTCGCCGATCAATGGAATAACCCACAAACAGGAGAACCAATGACCAATCACGACAAACTGGATGCCGCTGGGCTGATCAATCCGGACTATGAATTTTCCGATGAAGAAAAAGCTGTGTTGGAAACTTTGACCGAAGACGAAATTGACGCTTTGATTTCAGTCCAGCAGAAAGTGGATGACGCAAAATCCGGCGGACAGGATATTGCCTTCGGCATTCTTCACTAATTGATTGCATTAACCATTCGCCATTATCCATTGCCCATTAACTGACAGGTAAAGACTCTTTCCCCCTGACTGTTAATGGGTAATGGGCAATCGGCAATGATGGAGTTACTGAGCATGCTTGGCCACGGCCAGCGCCAGGTAAGAATCGTTCTGTCTGAGCATCAATCCCGCCTCTACAAAACCATCCAGAGTTTGGCGAATCTCTTCCGGCTCGGATGTCCAACCGGAAATCCCGCTCCACAAATCTGAGATTTGTTTCAACGTGCTGACCTGATCGCAAGTCAGGTAAAGAAATTTTTCTTTGCCTTCCAGCACGGTCAATCTTCTTTTGGACGCTGGACGCGAATCCCACAGCAACAACCGGTCGCCTTTTTCAATTTGCAGCAACTCGCTGGTTTCGTGGCATTGCTGCCAGCGGAGCACTTCTTCCGACAGCGGGCGAACGTAACCGGCTACGTCGCGCGGCTGGCTGTAATCGTAAGTGAAGTAGTAGGCCAGATTGGCCACGGTTGCAGGCGGTAAAGGATAAACGAACCTGTAAGCCGGAAACGGTTCCAGGTCTTTGAAACCCAATTCTTTGTATTCGTTGAAATTCGGGCTGAAACGATCCAGTCGCATGCTGATGGCGAAATTCGGAGGCTGCAAATGCGACAACAGCGGAACCATTTTGGCCAACCGGAAATACTCTGCAGGCGATTCGCCGGGAAAGCCCCACAGTATGTTCCACTCGGGCGTGATGCCGATTTCCTTGCACCATTTCAGAAGCTGAATGTTTTGCAGCGCCTTGACGCCCTTTCGCATGATTTGCAGCACTTCATCGCTCAGACTTTCGATGCCCGGCTGAATGATGGTGACTCCGGCGGAGCGCAGTTGGCGAAGCTGTTCTTTTTTCAGGTTGGCTTTGACTTCAAAGAAAATGTCCAAGCCCAGATTGCGCTCGGCCAGTTGCGGTAGCAGGTCTTTGAAGTAAGCCAGATTCAGAATGTTATCCACCACGTAAATCGGATGACCGGGATATTTGGCCGTCACCTGAGTGAATTCATCCAGAGCGCGTTCGGCTGATTTGCTGCGGAAAGCCATGGTCTGGCCGTTTAGCCCGCAGAAAGTGCAGTGATGTTTGGCTCCCCACCAGCAACCGCGCGCGGTTTCAAGCAGCAGGTTGGGCTGCACGAATTCGCGCACCGGGCTGGCCTGCAACTGATGGAAATAATCGTCGTAATCGGGGAAGGGAAGCGCATCCATATTTTCAACCGCCGCCGCGACCTTCAACGCTTCACTGGTTACCGGAGTGTCTGCGACTTTGCGCGTGAACACGCTGGGCAAATCGGAGTAAGGCTGGCCATTCAAAACCCGGCGCACCAGTTCAGGGAAAATCAGATCGGCTTCACCTGAAATCACGGCGTCAACGAAATCGAACTGTTGAATGACTTCGTCACCCATCGCGCCTTCGCAGTTGGCGCCGCCGAAAACTATTGTCAGCTCAGGGCAGCGCCTCTTCAGCCGTTTGGCCAGCGACAGCGAAGCTATCTGTTGCAGAAAAACGCTGGTGAAGCCGACGATTTTTGGCTGACAGGCAATGACCGTTTCAACACATTCGTCCAAAAAGGCTTCGGCCTTTTCTCGCGCCATCAGAATGTCTGCGATCAGTTCGTCGGAAAACGGTTCTTTCGGCCAGACGTGGTTCGCGCTGCGCGATTTGTCGCGCAGTATGTTTTCAATGTAGTTGAGCACATCGGTTTCGGTTTGATGGTTAAAGAGCGAGTTCGAGAAAATCCATTCGCCGACCAAATCCGTCGTGTCGGTTTTGTAGCTGATTCGTGAATAGAGCGGTTCACCGATCAGTTCTGCAAAGCGAAAGGTGAAATAAAAAGTGTTGGCGGAAACTCCGTCGCGGGTCAGTGCGGCTTTCAATAACCCAAGCCCGATGGACGGCAAGCGCAACGGGCCAAAAGGCATACTAATAAAAACTACATCGGCTTCTTTTTGCATCAGCGCCTCGACTTACAGGTTCATGGTTCACGCTTTACCGTGTTTATTTCCGCGCTGACAACGCTGAAGCGTAACCCTGAACGAAGCCTGTCACATTTAATTTCGTGATTTGATTTGTTCGATCAGCGCTTGGAATCTATGCTCCGAGCGCAGGTTTTCAAAATTCGGATCGGATTTCAGCTTCAACAGCCAGGGACTGTGATCCTGATAAGCTTTGTTCAGCCATTCAATCGCCCGGTCTTTTTCGCCCAGCCCCGAATAGACTTTGGCGATTTCGTAAGGCCGCACCTGTCCTTTTTGCGCGGCTTGGAGCAGCAGATCAAGCATCTGGCGAGCTTCAACAGATTTTCCAGAAACAGCATAAACGTAACCCAATGCAGCCAGCGTCAACGGTTCGTCATGACTGATTTCCCGCGCTTTGGTTAATTCGGCGACAGCCAGATCGAACATCTTTTTCTGACCGTAAGCACGTCCCATATCGAGGTGAGCCGGAAAGAATACGGATTCGATCAACAGCATTTTCTGACAGACTTCAATGCATTGGTCATAGCGCCCGGCGTAAAAATAAGCGAACTGCAAATCCAGCATCACTCTCAGAGAATAAGGGTCAAGTTCCAGGGCGCGACGGCCTGCGGCGATGGCTTCATCAAAACGATCCAGTCCTTGCAACACCGCGCTGAGCCTGGAATGCGCTTCGGCCAGGTTCGCGTTTAGTGCAATTGCCTGCAGCAATTCCTGTTCAGCGCCTTGCAAATCCCAGTTGAAATATCTGGCCGTGCCAAGCGAAAGATGAGCTTCCGGCGATTGGCCATCAAGCCTGACAGCCGTTTCGGCATTTTCTTTTGCCAGTTTGTTGTATTCGTCCGGCCCCAGACCGTTTGCAGCCAATGTGCCGTAAACGTCGGCCAGTCCCGCGTATGCCAGCGCATAATTTTGATCTGCGGCAATGGCAAGTTTGTAATGCTCAATCGCCTTTCTGAATCCTTCGATTGTTTGCCGATTCCATTCGAAACGGCCATTCAGGTACAGACGATAAGCTTCGGCATTTTCGGTGAAGTGTTTGGACACTTGATCGCGCTCGGCGCCGGACAGCCTGGATCGTAGTTGCTGAGAAACCTGCTGAGAAATTACCGACTGGGCGGCCAGCAGGTCTGTGATTTGATGACGGTATTCATTGCCCCATAACCGGCTGCCGTCGCGCGTGCTGACCAGTTCGACAGTGATGATCAGAATTTGATCTATCTTGATAACGCGACCGGTCAGGATGGCGCGCACGTCGAACTTTTTGCCTATTTCCATCGGATCGGCGGCTTGCTGGTTTTTGTAACGAAAGGCGGAAGTTCGTGACGTCACTTTCAATTGTGGCAGTTGAGAAATGTTGTGAATCAACGTTTCTGTAATACCGTCGGTGATGTATTCCAGGCCGGTGTCGTTGGTCTGATTGGCCAGCGGCATAATTGCAATTGAATCAATTGCATCACTGTTTGTCATCAACCAATACGCGCCCGCCGCCAAAGTCAGTAATAGAATCACCGCCAGGCTAAAAAACGCCCGGCGATAAATTCGCCCGGTTGCCGGTTGCAACTGTTCAGTGACCAGCGCCCGTTGTTGATTGGTTTGACTGGAACCGGACGGCAGCAAGGTTGCAGTATCTGCGTCTAACATTTCAGACCGGCTTTCTGACTCATCATCAGACGTTGAGTATCGTCTGCTTTGGCTGTCGGATTCGTATTCCAGGCGGCGTTTTAGAGATTTCAATGCCGCAGCCAAATCCTGGGCAGTTTGATAACGACCTTCGCGTTCCTTTGCCAGCAGTTTGCCGACGATGCCACCCAGTTCAGGCGGCACGTTCATCAATGGCAGCGGCGGGCGGTCAAGAATCGAAACAAAAGTATCCGGCACCGACTGGCCTTGAAACGGAAAATTACCAGTCAGCATTTCAAAGATCACGACTCCCAGGCTCCACAAATCGCTGCGGGCGTCGGCCTTCTGGCCGCGAACCTGTTCCGGCGACATGTAATTAACCGTGCCCATGATCGTGCCGGGCAGCGTGTCATTGGTCTTTGTGATGTGTTCTCCCGATTCAGCCACTGATGATTGAGAACCTGATTTGAAGCTGGCGGGTTTAGTAATTGCGGCCAGGCCAAAATCCAGCACCTTCACGAATCCGTCAGGCCGGATCATGATGTTTTCGGGTTTGATGTCGCGGTGTATAAACCCCGCGCCGTGAGCCGAATCCAGCGCATTTGCGACTTGCATTGCGATGTCAACGGCTTCAATCGGCTGAAGATTTGAACGCCGAATGCGGCGGCGCAGAGTTTCGCCTTCGACAAATTCGCTGGCGATGTAATGAATGTTGTCGCTTTGGCCGATGTCGTAAATTGAAACGATGTTCGGGTGAGCAGTGGCGCTGGCGGCTTTGGCTTCACGTTTGAATCGGCTGACTCTGATGGGGTCGGCGACGAATTCAGCAGAGAGTAACTTCAGTGCGACTTTGCGACCCAGCCGATTGTCTTCAGCCAGAAAAACTTCGCCCATGCCGCCCGCTCCGATTTTGGACAGTACCTGATACTGGTCCAGTTCGCGTCCAATCAGAAACTGCTGCTGGCTGTCCGGCTGGGTTGAAAGCCCCGAATCATTTTCAATAACGCGTTCAATTGCAGGCTTGGCCAGAAACTCGCCTGCCTGTTCGTTACTCAACAACAGTTGTTCGACTTCGTGCCGCAACAACTGATCGTCGCCGCAAGCTTGGTTGAGAAAAGCTGCGCGACCACCAGGCTCAAGTTCCAAAGCCGCGTGATAAATATCGCCAATTTTCCGGTAAAGCTCCGGCGTCATATCTGTGGGGGAATGGTCGTCGGTTAATGATTCTGAAAAATTTTGAAAATCTTGTTCGAGAAATCAGGAAAACTTCGTTTGCAAGTTTCTGCTTTTCCTGCACTTCACAGTGCTGCCGCTGGTCTGATTAACTCAGTTGGCGGAACAACCAGGCGCGTGCCAGATTCCAATCGCGTTCGATGGTTGCGTGAGAAACTCCAAGAGCAACGGCGGTTTCTTCAATGGTCAACCCGGCAAAAAAGCGCATTTCAACAATCTGGCTGTGGCGTGGTTCAAGCTCAGTCAGCTTGTTCAACGCGTGGTCCAGCGCCACCAGATCGAAATCTTTTTGTTCGCCGATGCGGTCTGCTTCGCTGAGCGACACTGAATACTGACTGCCGCCGCGTTTGCCAGCCTGAGCGCGCCGCGCATGATCCACCAGCAACCCTCGCATAACGGTTGCGGCCAGTCCGAAAAACTGCGCGCGATTTTGCCAGTTCACCTGTTCCTGATTTACCAATCGCAAATAAGCTTCGTGAACCAGAGCGGTCGGTTGCAATGTATTCTGCTCCGCGTGACGGCGTAGGTAACCTTTAGCCAGTCGGCGCAACTCGTCATAAACGAGCGGCAATAACTGATCGAACGCAGATTGGTCTCCATCGCTCCAGCGCAGGAGCATTTGAGTGATCTGTTCTGCCACCACTGTTCCTTTGTCGTTTAGTATAAGAATAGATCGAAGATTTTCGCGCGGATCGCGGCGGGCAGGAGTGTAACAAAAAGCCTTGATGCAGCAAACTCGCCAAATTTATTACCGGTTTTCCCAACGGTGTAGCTTCGTTTTACAGCGGCCAACGGCTAAACTGTGCCCCGTTTTTCCTGCAATCAAATTTTACCCAATGCGGAGCAAATCAGATGGATTCAATTACTCAAGCCGTGCTTGGAGCGGCTGCGGCTCAGGCGGTTTTGAAAAAACGTTTGCCTCGTGGAGCCGGCATTATTGGAGCAGTCGGCGGAACGCTTCCAGACCTGGATGTTTTCATTTATTCGTTCAGCGATCCGACTGTCGGTTGGACGTTTCATCGCCATTTCACTCACTGCCTGGCTTTCATTCCTTTCGGAGGTTTGCTGGCTGCGTTGCCTTTTCTGTTTATGAAAAAGTACCGCGATGACAAACAAGCGGTGATTTTGGCCGCGATCATCGGTTATGCCACGCACGCTCCGCTGGACATGTTTACCAGTTACGGCACACAGCTCTTTTGGCCGTTTTCAAACCACAGAGTCGCGCTGGACTGGATACCGATTGTTGATCCGCTTTACACCATACCACTGGCCATTGGAGTTTTTCTGACAATGAGAACTCTGCGAATGCGTCCTGTCAGACTCGCGTTATTGTTGACCAGCCTGTACATCTGCTTCGGCGGTTGGCAGCATCACCGCGGAGTTGAGACGCAAAAAAGTCTGGCAGAAATGCGCGGCCACAAAATCGAACATTCCCGCGTCATGCCTGCACCCGGCTGGTTGGTGATGTGGCGCTCGGCTTACGTCAGCGGAGGCAAACTTTACTCTGATGGTTTTCAACTGAACTGGTTTCGTTCGCCGCGCGTGTTGCCCGGCGGTTCGGCGGACGTCACAACTTTTGACGATTTGCCAACAAACGCCAGAGCGAACACCGAAACTCGGCGACGTTTTGAAGTTTTCAGTTGGTTTGCCAATGGATTAATCGCGCCGGTTCCAGGCGAAGTGGACGCATACGGCGATATGCGAATCACCTCCGAAGTCCACAACCTGAGTCCGCTGTGGGGATTGAAAATCAACGCGGCAACCGGCGAAGCCCAACGCTGGAATCCGTCAATTCCGCAAAGCCGCGATGTGATGAAAACTTTGCGAAGCCTGGTCTTAGGCGATGAAAGCTACCAGACGCTTAACCGGTTGAAGTAGGC
>JAGNMH010000156.1 GCA_017991275.1 Acidobacteriota bacterium | reverse complement strand
GTCTGCCATTGAACAACAGCGCCAATCGCTCTCCGGTCATTCGTCGCAAGCTTCGTACTTTGGCAAACTGCACAGCCACCACGAATTTTATCTGGACTTGCTGATGCAGCTTCACCGTCAATCGCCCGCCGCAGGTCACGCGGCAAAGGCATTTGAGGCCAGCGAACGTGCCCGCGCTCGCACATTATTGGAAGCTTTGGGCGAAACGCGCGGTGACATCCGTCAGGGAGTTGACTCGGCGCTGCTGGAACGCGAAACCGGGTTGCGACAGCAACTCTATTTCAAACAACAAGTTCTGACTCAACTGCTGAGCGGCAAACACACCGCCGAACAAGTCGCCACTGCGGAGGAAGAATTGAAAACTCTGTTGAATCAGCAGCGCGAAGTTGTGGCTCTGATCAGAGCAAACAGCCCGCGTTATGCCGCGCTGACTCAATCGGAAACGCTGAGCCTGAAACAGGTTCAAGAGCTTCTGGGTGATGACACCGTGTTGTTGGAATACGCGCTGGGTGAAGAGCGCAGCCATCTGTTTGCAGTGACGAAAACTTCGTTTGACGTTTACGAATTGCCCAAACGAGCCGAGGTGGAATCGTTGGCGAAACAGTTTTACGACATCGCCGCCCGCCATTCGCCGGAGTTCGTCGTCACCGAAGAATGGCTGGCCAAAGCCGAAAAGCGGTACCCGGCAACCGCCGACAGATTAAGCCGAATGATTTTGCAGCCCGCCGCTGCTCAACTTGGCAAAAAGCGCGTCATGGTCGTAGCCGAAGGAATTCTGCAATACATCCCGTTTGCGGCTTTACCGGTTATCGGTGGCCAGTTGCCGGTTGCTGGCAAAAACTCTGATTCCCGGCTACTCATTCAAGACCACGAAATCATCAGCCTGCCATCGGCTTCGGTGCTCGCCGTTTTGCGTCGTGAATTGAAACAGCGCCGACCGGCTCCGAAATCCGTGGTGGTGTTGGGCGATCCTGTATTTGCCAACAACGATCCGCGAATTGCTGCCAATGTCATAACGCCCAAACCAACAGGGTTGTCAGCCAACAGCGCGGCTTTGAGACAGAGTTTGCGTCGCCGAATCGCTGATCTTGATGCCAGAAAATTATGGATCGCTCGATTGCCTTACTCGCGGCAGGAAGCATCGGCCATCGCTTCACTGGTTCCCGCCGACTCGAAACTGCTGGCTCTGGATTTTGAGGCCAACCACCAACTGGCGACAAGTTCTGATCTCAGCCAATACCGAATCGTCCATTTCGCCACGCACGGCTGGCTGGATGCCGTGATGCCAGATATGTCAGCAATTGTGTTGTCACTGTTCGACAAAGACGGCAAGCCGCAGAACGGTTTTTTGAGGCTGTATGAGATTTACAACTTGAACCTGCCCGCGGAGTTGGTGGTGCTGAGTGCCTGCGAAACTGGACTTGGCAAAGACATCAAAGGCGAAGGTTTGATCGGCCTGACTCGCGGCTTTATGTACGCCGGAGCGCGCAGAGTTTTGGTCAGCCTGTGGCAGGTCAACGATCAGGCGACGACTGAATTGATGAAGCTGTTTTATCGCGGAATGCTGAAAGAGAACCTGGCTCCGGCGGCGGCGCTGAAAAAAGCGCAGGTTGAAATGCAGCGGCAGACTCGATGGCGCTCGCCGTATTACTGGGCCGGGTTCGTGCTGCAAGGCGAATGGTAGCTGGGTACGCAGCGCCTCCGGCCTGCGGTCTTGTGAAGAAGCATTTTGAAGCGGGAGGAAATCGTCTCGCTACTGCGCCTTTCTCTTCTCCGCTTCGATAGCTTCAACCAATTTATTGACAGCCTGTTCGGCAATTCGCTTGGCGTCATGCTGTTTTTTGAAGATTGGCGGCCCAAAAACATCAGTGCGTTTGAAATTTGCCTGCCACAAAACCTCGCCAGCTCGATTGACCAGCCTCAACTTCACCTGTCGTTTGTTTGAGCCAGGTTTCGTCTGCAACACTTCGTCAGTAGTGGCCAGGATTTGATCTTCAACCGTCAGCGGCGATTGCCGGAACTTCGCGATCAAAGCTTCGCGCAAACTACGACTGAATTCATCTTCGCCAAGCGATTGAACAAAAACGCGCGTGACCAAACTCAGCGAAATTCTGGAGTTTCTGGTTGAACCGGAACGTTTGCCCGATTGAGGCTTTGGACGGTTTTCGGCGATCAGCGGCAATTCAACGGTCGGCGAAGGTAGAGCGACCGGCGACGGTTCGACTGTTGGTGAAGCCTGCTTGACGACCTTTGGCAATTCGTTCGGATTTTGCTGCCACAGCCAGAGCGTGAATAACAAAGCTAACGCTGCTGCTCCCGCCATTGCCCAGGCAGTCAAAGGTTTAGGCGCAAAAGACAATTCCCGGAACCGATGAACCAACCGCCGCCATTCCAGCGCCAGCCATCGAATCGCTTTGGTTTCTCGATAGCTGATTGTGACCGCCGCTTCGCTGCCTTCGGCAAAGCCAATGTCGAAGCGAACGACCTGCCCACCTTCCGCGCGAGCTTCAGCGATCACGCACTCGCCGCTTTCATCAAATTCTGTCAGCCAGCAAGTCGCCAGCATTAAATCGCCGCCTATTTCACGAGAATAGATTTCAATCAGCCGTGTGTTCTCAGGCAGTTCAATACTCGTAGAGGCTTCAGCCAATAAGTTTATCGCCGCTAATTCAACACCATCCGCGACAACCAGCAGCCAATTCGATGAAGCGTTTTTCCGACCTTTTCTGAGTTTCTCAAAGACGTTGCCGAGCAACTCAGCCTGTTCCGGCGATAGCTTTGGCACGGTTGAACCCGGTTTGTTGTTTTGATGATCGTTATTCACTTTGGATATATCGGTAAAGATAGGAATGCGTAATCGGTCGGACGGCAGCGCCAGTTTCAGACTCACCAGCAATTCATTGTGGCAAGGCGGATGAAAGAGTTTGTGAATGCGCGCAGCTTCGTCGTCTATCGGCGCACACGAGGTTTCCCACAAGGTCAGATGATTCAGGCATTCCATAGCCGTTGCCAGCAATTCCGGCGAAGCTGCCTTTGATGCAAAAACGGATTCTTTTTGAGCAGAGACTTGCGTCTGAATCAGTCCGATAAACCGATGATGCAAACCTTGCCATAAACTGCGCCGTGCTTCGCCGTAAATCTTGCTGTCCAGTCCACGCTCATACTTTCCATCAACCTTCCCATAAATCTTTGTTGTTTCGTCCGGGCTGTAAGCGTAAAGCAGCCGATTGATGCCGATGGCTGTGTAAAGCGCATTTTGCTCCACGGCCAGCAGCGCCAGATGTTTGATGTACCGGATTAGCAGCGTCTTTTCAGTGATTGTGTTTGGACACAACGCCGAATTACTTTGCAGCGACAACTGCAAAGCGACCATCTTTTCGACCATTGAGCTTTCTGGCTGGTAAAGCTTGCGCCGCGCTGCGCCCGGAAACTGTCGCGCTTCATCAAACAACTCGTAATAAGTCGAAACTTCCCATACTCCCAATTGATAACGCTGTGCCTGGCTGAGCAGAACTTTGTTCGGAACCTGACGCGCCGGTTTGGTTTTCTGTTGTTTGCGAACACGTTCGGCCTGCCGTTCAGCGCGCAAATTCATTGCCTCTACCGCATGCACCAACAATTGTACTGCGATCTGCCAGTCGCCGTGCAGATACCACGCAGTCTCAAACGCCAACTCCAATAACTCACTTGACGGAAGCGTCTTGTTTAGACTGTTTCTGTGTTCATTGGCCATTGTCATTCTGCTTTTGCGTTATCTGCCCGCGCCAGAGCAAGAACCGCAATTTACGAATTTGGCTTTGCCGAGTGTTTGGGCCTATCCGAATTTTCCGGCGGAAAAAGCGGATAGCTGGTTTCCAGCAACCAATGGCAAAAGGGCCGTGCCTTTTCGCAACCCGGCGCATACAAGCGCGATACCAGAAAACAACAAGACTTAAGCCTCATCCGACATCACCGAGATGAGAGGAGGTTCCAATGCTTGGCAAGTTACACACACGTAATTCTGCGGCCTGCTTCTGTTTTCGTTCAATAGCAATTCTCAGTGTTTTGGCGAGTATCTTTCTTTTTTCGCTTTTTCGGCAATCAGCCTTGCCAGTTTCACAGGCGCAGGGGTTGGTCGGCACGTCATCGGCGAGCCAGTCGCCATCCTGGATTGAACTGGCTCCAACGGGAACGCCGCCCAATCCCATTTATGGGCCGAAGCCTGTTCATTACGATGCGATCAACAACCGCTTGATCGTGTTCTTTCCCGGAAACCCACCGCATAACGGAAACCCGCCCGGAAACGGCAACGAGGTTTGGATTTTGACCAATGCCAATGGCCTTGGAGGTCAGCCTCAGTGGATCAAGCTGCAACCCACCGGCGCTGCGCCTGCCAGCAATTTATTTGAAAGTGTGGTGTATGACGCTGCCACAAATCGTTTGATTGTGTATGGAGGATGCTTTGCAAGCTGCGCCCCTTCGCTTTCTGGAGTTTTTGTGCTTACGAATGCGAATGGTTTAGGTGGAACGCCCGTTTGGACGCAGAGCACAGTGACAAATCCGCAAACAAGAACAAGCCATAGCTCTGTCTATGATGCTGTCAACAATCTGATGATTTCTTTTGGCGGGCAACAAGGATTCTTTGGCACCGACCAGAACGACACCAGATTGCTCTCGAACGCAAACGGAACGATTAGCCCTTCCACCTGGGCAACACTTTCAACTGTAGGAAGCGCCCCTCCTATTCGCGATGAACACACAGCCATTTACGATCAAGCCAGCAATCGCATGACGATCTTTGCCGGACATAATCTGATCAGGACTTGCTGTCCTTATGTCATCAGCGATTACAACGACTTGTGGACGCTCTCGAATGCGAATGGCCAAGGCGGTACGCCGACCTGGACGCAATTATCGCCAGTGGGCAGTTTGCCGCCTGTCAGAACAGGCCATTCCGCCGTTTACGATCCCGTCAACAATCGAATGCTTGTCTTTGGTGGAGGGCAATGGAGTCAGACGGCGCAAACAACCACGCCGATTGGAGACCTGTGGCAATTGAGTAATGCCAACGGTTTGGGAGGCGTACCTGTCTGGACGCAAATTGCCCAAAACTGTGTGACGCCGGGGCCGCGCTTTTATCACACGGCGGTTTTTGACGCAGCCAATCAGCGAATGATCATCCTGGGAGGCCGCGATTCAAATGACCAGCCGAGCAACCGAGTTTGGGTGCTGGCGCCAAACTGCCCGGCCATTTCAATCAGTCCAACAACTCTTGCACAAGGTATTACGGGTACGCCTTACAGCCAGAGCTTCCTGGCCAGCGGCGGCAGTGGGCCTTACACATTCAAGCTGACCGGCTCCTTGCCTAACGGAGTAACGTTTGCCAACGGCGCGCTTTCTGGCACACCCACGCAAAGCGGCAGCTTCAGCTTTAGCCTGACGGCGACGGATCAGAACGGCTGCTCCGGCTGTCAGAGCTACACGCTTGTCGTGAACTGTCCGGAAATCAGCCTCAGTCCGGCCAGCCTATCCACTGGAGTTACAGGCTCCGTTTATCCACCAACTACTTTCAGCGCGCCCGGCGGAAGCGGGGCTATCAGCTTTGCTTTGAGCGGCGCGTTACCCAACGGGATGAGTTTTGCGAACGGAACACTTTCCGGTACGCCGACTCAGACGGGCAATTTCAATTTCAACGTTCGAGCCACCGATTCCAAAAGTTGTTTCGGCGAGCGTCAATACACACTGACAGTCAACTGCCCTGCGATCATTATCAATCCGGCAACGCTGGCAGGCGGAGCCGTCGGCGCGGTTTATCCGCTAGTGACGTTTACTGCTAACGGAGGTTCTTCGCCATACAGTTTCAGTTTCAGCGGCTCTGTGCCTGCCGGGATGAGTTTTGCGAACGGAATGCTTTCCGGGACGCCGACGGTTGGAGGCACTTTTAGTTTCACCGTGACTGCGATGGATCAGTTTGGATGCACAGGCAGCCGCAACTATTCGCTGTTCATCAACCGCCCGCCAGTAATTGCTCCGGCAACTGGGTTGATGGCGTTTGTAAATAAACCATTCAGCTTCACGCCTTCGGCTAGTGATCCTGACGTGCCGCCTCAAGTTCTGAGCTTTTCGATGACCGGCGCGCCAGCCGGAGCTTCTATCAGTCCAACCACCGGCGCTGTCACCTGGACGCCGACGGCTCAGCAGATTGGCGTTCATACCTTCACCATTACGGTTCGGGATAACGGTTCGCCGTCGCTTTCGGCTTCACAGGTTTACTCCGTTGAAGTCAGGCGGCAGACCGTCACGCTGACGATCAGGTTCCAGTTTGTGCCAACTGAATTCGGTTCGATTTTGACGGCTATCGCTCAGTTGAAAGACGCTCTTACAAATACGCCGCTGGCTGGTCGAACGCTGACTTTGACTCAAGGGATTTATTCAATCACGCAGCCGACCAACGCCAATGGCGAAGTATTGCTTGGCATACGGCGGAACGGTGGCAGTTACACCGCAACGGCCAACTTTGCGGGTGACGCTGTTTACGAATCCAAAACGGTATCTGCGGTTTACAACGACAACTAAAGGGAGAACAAGATGCGACAGACACTGAAACTCACACACGTTTTTTTGACTTTGCTGGCTTTGGCGTTGTTTGCCGTGCAGAGTCAGGCGCAAGACCCCGGAACGGCTTACCCGCGTTCGTCGCAGGTCAGCGATCAGCGGGCGGGTTCCGTGCTGGTATTCAACATTTACAGTTCCAGCCCGTCCAGCCCTAATCTTGAAAACGCGCGGCTGAGCATTACCAATACCAACGCGGCAACCAACGCTTCGGTTACAGTGCATTTGTTTATGATTGACGGAGCGACTTGTTCCGTAGCCGATTCTTTTGTTTGTCTGACTCAGGCCCAGACGACTTCGTTTCTGACTTCGGATATGGATCCGGGAGTGACGGGATACGCGATTGCCGTGGCGGTCAGTGGCGTGACCGGTTGTCCTGTGGCTTTTAACTATCTGATTGGGGATGAATATGTGAAGTTCGCTTCAGGGCATTCGGCCAATCTGGCGGCGGTAGCTTTTGCGGCGGTTTACGATCAATTTGCCGCTTGTCAGCCTGACTCAGTCACTGCAACTCTGTATTTCGACAACGCCGGACCGGTCAACGATTCGTATAATTTGCTGCCACGAACTCTGGCTTTGGACAGTTTGACCAGTCTGGCCGACGGCAACAGCACGATGTTGGTTATCAACCGCATCGGCGGAAATCTGGGGCGTACGGCTGCGGCCATCGGCCCCGTCTTCGGCCTGCTTTTCGATGACAAGGAAAACGCCGCCAGCTTTGGTTTCACCGCCGCGTCATGTCAGTTCAGAAGCTTGATTTCCAGCAGCTTTCCTCGCACCACGCCGCGCTTCAATTCGCTGGTCCCGACCGGACATACGGGCTGGGCAAAGCTCTGGGCTGATGGAACGGATGTCGGCTTGCTTGGCGCGACAATCAACTTCAACCCGAATGCTGTTGGCGTCGCCGGAGCGTTTAACAGCGGTCACAACCTGCACTCATTGACGATCAACAATTTTGGCTTTGCAACTACCAACGCGCCGTCAATCACTATTCCGATTGTGCCGCCCGGATGCTGATCGGGATATTTTGAAAACCTCACTTCAAGGAGAAAAATCATGTTGACCTCTCACAAACTCACACGCTTGTTTCTGTTTTTGGCTTTGGCTTTTTTGGCTCGACCGGTTTTCGCTCAGCCACCAGTCGGCCCCGGCACACCCTTTCCCAATGACGGAATTGGCCAGGATCAAAAGCCAGGTTCGGTGTTGATTTACAATACCTATTCTTCCAGCGCAGCTACTCCAATTCTTGAAAACACTCGAATCAACATCACCAATGTTTCGCCGTCTGTGCCGGTAGCTGTGCATTTGTTCTTTGTTGACGGTTCGAGTTGTTCGGTAGCCGATGTGTTTGTCTGTTTGACTCAGAATCAGACGGCCAGTTTTCTTGCTTCGGATTTCGATCCGGGCGTCGCCGGTTATCTGGTTGCAGTTGCGGTTGATAGCGTTGGGTGTCCGGTACTGCATAACTATTTGATCGGCGATGAGTTGATCAAACTGGCTTCAGGGCATCAAGCTAATCTTGCGGCTGAGTCTTTTGCGGCTCGAACCGTTCCGGTTTGTGACTCGACATCAAGTCAAGCCACTTTGGATTTCAATGGGATTCAGTACGACCAGATGCCGCAGACTCTGGCGTTGTCTAGTATCGTCAGTCGCACTGATGGCAACGACACGCTGTTCATCTTGAATCGCGTTAGCGGGAATCTGGGGATTGGCGCTGATGTCATCGGAGCAGTCTTTGGAATTCTTTACGACGATGCGGAAAATGCAGTTAGCTTTACCCTGTCAGCAGCGAGATGCCAGTTTCGATCATCGCTCAGCAATAATTTTCCGCGCACCGCGCCCAGGTTCGAGAGCTTCATTCCGTCCGGGCGCAGCGGTTGGATGAAAGTTTTCAACTTCAGCGGAGCGCCGTTGACGGGGGCGGCGATCAACTTCAACCCAGCTTCAAGCACGAATGCCAGCGCATTCAGCCAGGGGCATAACTTGCACAAGCTGAGCCTGGCTGCGACTTCCAGTTTCAGAGTGCCGGTGTTTCCGCCTCAGTGTTAGTCGTTTATCCAAAGTTGCATAGATTCGCGCGCCTCAACTTGTTAGTCGTTAAAAGTCTGCCGAGTTGAGGTGCGCTGTCGTTTTCGCCTGCCTTGCGCCGATGCTGAGCGGCGCGGATAATGCCCGCTAACTTACGAAGCTTCACCGAAAACCTGAAAAGGAAATCAGTAAACACAAAATGAGCGCAGAGCGGAAAATGGATTTGGACAAGATCGCCGCCGGAGTCCGTTTGATTCTGGAAGGCATTGGCGAAGATGTGACTCGCCCCGGAGTTGTTGATACGCCTGGCCGCGTGGCCGAAATGTACACGGAAATCTGCGGCGGCATTCACGAAGATGCGGCTGCTGAAATCAAAGTCATTCCGGGCGAATCCCACGACGACATCGTCATGGTCAAAGACATTTCAATCGCTTCGATCTGCGAACATCATCTGGTTCCATTCACCGGCGTAGCCCACATCGCTTACATTCCGAAAGACGGACGCATCATCGGGCTGTCGAAGCTGGCGCGCATTGCAGACATTTTCGCGCGTCGTCCACAGGTTCAAGAACGGCTGACTTCGCAAATTGCCGAACTGCTTTACCGCGGCGAGCTTCAGCCGAAAGGCGTGATGGTTGTCATCGAAGCCGAGCACATGTGCAT
>JAGNMH010000155.1 GCA_017991275.1 Acidobacteriota bacterium | reverse complement strand
TCAATTTGCACAGGAGGCTTGGAAGAAATTTCTGGCTGAATGGCGGCTGCCGGAACTCAAACCGGATTTAACTGCCGTGCTGAATGCTCCGCGCGCTTTGCCTGCGGAGTTGGTCGGGCGAATTCACATCAATACAAAGTCTGACAGTACCGGCGAATCCGGCAGCTTTGGCGAAATGGATGCGAAGGAAGCCATACGCAGGTTTATTGGACGATCCGGTTCGGTGCTGAGTGGCGATTCAATTAGCCTGAGCGAGCTGTCGCTGGTGACTTTTGCCAATGAAGGAAATTTTTACCGCGCTGTTTTCTGGCAGGCGAATTACCCGTTTCAAATTGCGGAAGGCTACGGGGAACTCAGTTTTGTCGTTGGCAAAAAAGGAGAATTGCTGCAATTGAGCAGCAGCCTGTTACCCGCTGCCAAATTGCCTACGCGAGCCGAAATCAAGAATCAGGCAATTTATGACAAACTGATTGGCCGTCAGTTCAGCTACTCGACCATTGCCGGTCAGCCGCAGAGCTACAAAGTCACAAAACGCGAAGAGGTCAAGATTGGCGAATTGATGGTTTACCCAAAACTGGAAGGCAAGCGGCTGGAAATTCATCTGGCTTTTCCTGTTACGGTTGGCAATGGTACGAACTGGACGGTTTACATTGACGCAATCAACGGCGACGAGTTGGGAGTCAAGCAGAACTTCGCAAGCTGAAATTGTTCAAACGTGTCTATTTTCGTGCCGACACGCTAAAGCGTGAACTCTGAGCCTTAACCTATCTGCTGACCGGATCGCGCCTGGAAATCAACTTTATCTCGAACATCTTCGGCCATAATTTGCCGGTCACGAATAATCTGTCAGTGGCTTCGTCATAGGCAATCCCATTCAGCACATCAACCGGATGAGTCCTGTCTTCGGGGCGTAAAAGCCCGGCCAGGTTCACCCAGCCAGTTACTTTCCCCGACGCCGGATCAATGCGGGCAATTCGATCTGTCTGCCAGATGTTGGCAAAGATTGAGCCTTTAATAAACTCCAGTTCGTTGAGTTCGTTTATAGGCCGATCCTGATCGGTGACGCTTATGGTTCGCTGGGTTTGGAAGGTCTCAGGATCAACAAAACGAATCTGGTTACTGCCGTTGCTCATAATTAAAGATTGGCCGTTATCCGTCAGCCCCCAGCCTTCGCCTGAGTAGTTGAAAGTTTTCAGCGGGGCAAATGGCGGCGCAAATTCGAGGTCGTAGACAAAAGTAATCTGAGATTGCCAGGTCAGTTGATAGAGTCGGTTGTTGAACAGCGCCAAGCCTT
Source organism: Acidobacteriota bacterium (assembly GCA_017991275.1). Lineage (GTDB taxonomy): Bacteria > Acidobacteriota > Blastocatellia > RBC074 > RBC074 > RBC074. The sequence continues at coordinate 8,004 of JAGNMH010000155.1, read as the reverse complement.
CGGCAAAGTGCATCGAGGGCACGTCCACTTTCTTCATAACTCGACCGGTCGTCAGTTCAACCTGTCGTATCGAGGATTGGCCATTCAGCCCTGTGCTTTCGTACAACACCCCTTGATGGTAGACCAGGCCTTGTGTGAAAGCCCCTGGATCGTGTGGGTAAGTGTTGACGACTTCGTAAGTGAAGTTCTGCACTCTGAAAGGCACGGCTGGTTGTTGTTGAATTCCTGAACTGTTTGCCTGGCTTGCGTCGCAGGCAGCGGTAAGCAGTAACGCGATTACAAAAGTGAACTTAAAAAAGCTGGACATAAAATACCTCTTTTCGGTGCGGTACCGCGCGCGTAAGCAAGCGGCAGGCATAGCAGACAGCCGCTTGCTTACGCGCGCGGTACTGTACCAATCTTCATTGCTCTGATTTAGTATCTCAGCGGCCATTGCGCCGCGCTCAGTTTATCCCACAACACCAGAACAGGAGAAAAGAATGCCAGACAGCAACGGTAGTAACGACAGTAATTGCATCTTTTGCCGAATCGCCGCCGGGCAGATTCCTTCAAACAAGGTTTACGAAGACGATCATTCATTTGCCTTCCGCGACATAAACCCGCAAGCGCCGGTTCACGTGCTGCTGATTCCCAAAAGGCACATTGCTTCACTTAAGGAAGCCGGGGCCGATGACAACGCCGTGATGGGACATTTGATGTTGGTGGCCGGTAAGATCGCCGCTCAGGAGGGGATTGCGGAAAGCGGTTTTAGAGTCGTCGCCAACACCGGAGCCGATGCCGGGCAAACCGTTTTTCACATTCACCTGCACGTGATGGGCGGGCGACCGATGGCCTGGCCTCCTGGCTAATCAAAACGGCTTGGCCGCCGTCTTGCCTATTTTTACAAAGACTCGACCTAGCGCTCGCATTTTTGAGACTGATGGCGACATCAGAGTCAGGTCTGGCGTGCCAATATCTTCATCGCCGTGTTTTTCTTTTAGCCAGCGTTGAAAAAGCGCGCCCACTGTTCGCTGATCTTCAGCCATGTTCATAAACGCAGCGCGCAATTGATTTGGCGTCACGATCTGGAAGCGATTCGCAGCGTAGTAGGATTTCAATGCGTCGAAAAATTTTTTATCTCCCAGTTCCTGGCGAAGCAACAAAAACAAAATTGCGCCTTTGGCCTGGACAATGGCTGTGAACTGAAGCGCGTTGCGAAAATCCCGCGCCGGTTTGTCCACTTCCAGGTCAGGCCCCCCCAACATACGATAGCCCTGATAAGTTCCGTGCAGTTGCTGTTTCTGTATGAGGTCGGCAAACCCTTTTTCATAAACCTTTTCGTGGTAATAAGCTGCCGAGTAGCTGGCCAGAGCTTCATCCAGATACGGAAAGCGTTCGCAATCGCTGCCGACAGCTATGCCCCACCACTGACGGGCCACGCCGTGGGCCAACGAAAACTCGAATGAAGTTTTAATGACGTCAGCTTGTTCGCGCAGAACGCTTGGCAGTCGTGAAGATTTTGCCGGGTCAAAATCAATGTAATAAGCCTGAGCCAAAACTATCATCGAAGTCAGTTCGGTGCTGCTGTGACCGGCTGAAAGCGGCATTTCGATGATTTGCAGCAGCGGCTGTGTATAAGCGCCGAACGATTGCGAATAAGCTTCAACCGCGCGAACACCGATTTCCAAAGCGCGCTTGCCCAACCGGTCATCGCCTTCGCGGAAGTACGAAACAATTCGTGTCGTTTCAACCTGCTGTTCGACGCTTTTCATTCGTTCAGCGATTGCCAGGCCAAAACCACGCAGGTTCGCTCCATTAAACAAATAGGTTTTCCGTTTGCCGGCTTCGCCTGAAATTACAGAAGCGGCCTCGGTTGTTTCAATCAACGAAGCTGAGCCGATGACGGTCAGGCCTTCGACGACGGTTACTTTGACTTCGTAATTTGCAGCTTCACTGACTGTGATCCCGCTGGCTCCGGCAACCAGACTGTGTTCCGTAAGCTGTGTAGGTCTGGCAGCGATAATCGGATAAAAATATCCGAGCAGCATGGCTTCTTCACCTGCAAAGAAAATATCGCGGGCGTCACGCGCAGGTCGTTCGTCACTGACAGCGTCGTTGACCTCTTGCAGGAAATGCGCCAGCAGACTTGCTTCTTCGCGCTGGACTCTGGGCACGTGGCCAGAAAATTCCAGCTTCAGTTCTATGCTTTGACCTGCGGCAAGCTTTGTCGGTAATTCAACTCTGACCACGGTTTGGCGCGAACGCATTGTGAATCGCAGGTCGCGGCCATTTACACTTGCTTTGCGAACGCTCAGCCAGCTTTCGTCTTCGTCGGTTAAACCGACATTGGGGTAAAGGTGGAAACTTAGCTGCTCGATTTCTTCGCGGCCAGAGTTCGTGAAGCGCACCGTTTCGATTCCTGAAAACTCGGCGTTGCGGTAATCAACGGCAAGCTCAATGGCGTAACGGATACCGGAAAACTGAGTATCAGCTTGAGAGGGACGCCGTTCTGCCGTGGCCTGAGTTTGCAAAGCAAGCATGACCATGCAAAACACAAGGCCGCTATTCTTGAAAATCTTGCTATGGTTGATGCTTGCTTTCATGGTGTTGTCTTGATGGTTTCTGAATCGTATTTAGCTGGCGAGTTCAGAAACCATCTTCCAAATTGTAATTTCAGTCGGTTTGGCAATCAGGTCGCCGATGCCGCTGCGGAACGTTTGGATGTGGGCCGATTTCGCGTGCTGGTCCAATCCGGCCATGCTTGTCCAGTTTTCATAAAACACAAATTTGTGCGGTGCATCAGCCGATTGATGAAGGTCGTAATTGATGCAGGCCTCTTCGGCCCGTGTGGCAGCGATGACCGCAGACGCGTGTTGCTGGAAAGCTTCTTCGGTTCCGGGTTTGACTTCGATGTAAGCGATAACAGTCACTTTTTCCTGGCTCATTGATGATCGTCCTTTTTGGAAGTGGTTTGAATATTTCCGGCTATTGCCGTCAATGACTTTGCCATCTGGCACGGTCTGCGGCAAGTGGAATCTTGGCGCAGGATCAATTATTGTCTGGCCGGTCTCGTGGCCAATACTTATCAACTCAAAATCAGAAACTGGAGCGTGTGGGATGAACGATCTAAGCACATTGATTTTGCCGGGCAGGCCTTTTCAATCGCGCAGGCATTTTCTGCAACTGGGCAATTCGGCGTTACTGGCTTCATTTCTATGCGGAGCTGCGATTGGAGAGGAGATGAAACTCAGGGAAGCTAAAGATGCCGTGGATCATCTGGTTTTAGGCGTCAGCGATTTGCAGAAGGGAATTGAATGGTTCGAAATGAAAACCGGAGTTCGCCCGGTATTTGGTGGCAAACATCCGAACCGAGGCACTCAGAATGCCCTGATTTCCTTTGGCAATAGGCAATACCTGGAACTGCTGGCGCCCGACCCGCAGCAGGCCGGGCATGAACGGGCTGCTGATTTGTTGAAATTGACCGAGCCTCGATTGGTTTTGTGGGCTTCGGCGACTTCGGAAATTGACTCCGTCGCCAGACAAGCCAAAGCTGCCAACCTGTTGATGATGGGGCCGATTGACGGTTCGCGTGCGCGGCCTGATGGAAAGCTGCTGAAATGGCGTTCGCTGAACGTCGCACGAGAAGCCGACAAGGAAGTTATTTACTTCAACATCGTTCCTTTCTTTATCAGCTGGGGCAAGGACTCGCTTCACCCTTCGATGGATTCGCCAATGGGCTGTAAATTGCTCTCTCTGGAATTTGAGCACCCGGAAGCAGCTGAGCTGACTGGGAAGATGAAGTCGTTGGGAGTGAAAGCTAAAATTGCCAAAGCCGGTTCGCCAGCCATTAAAGCCAGTCTTAAAACACCAAAAGGCAATGTGGTTTTAAGATAGAAGTCCGCCGATTATGGAAAACTCTATACGGAAAAAAACGGGGTTGGTTGAGGACGGCCAGAAGCGCCAGAGCCAGATCATTGTCTGGCTCAAGCATTTTGGTCTGGTTGGATTTTTACTTTTTCTTGCCAAAGGGTTGTTGTGGTTGTTGGTTCCTGCCCTGCTTGTCAAAGGCTGCTAGGCTTTTTTCAGCCGATACTGCCTGCCTGATCAAGACAATTTACTTTTTAGCAAAGCTTTTGCCCACAACCTGTTCATTCGCGCGATATTGTCCAGCGAGATTTCTTTCGGACAGGCGGCTTCGCAAGAGCCAATGTTGGTGCAATTGCCGAACCCTTCAGCGTCCATTTTCTCAACCAGATTCAACACGCGGTGGGTTTCTTCGACCTTGCCTTGAGGCAGCAGGCTGAGATGGGAAATCTTCGCCGAAACGAACAACATCGCCGAAGCGTTTTTGCAGGCCGCGACGCAGGCTCCGCAACCTATGCAGGCCGCGGCGTCAAACGCTGTGTCGGCGTCCGCTTTCGGAATCGGAATCGCGTTGCCGTCTGGCGCTCCACCGGTTGAAACCGAAACGTAACCGCCGGATTGAATGATTCGATCAAAGGCGCTGCGGTCAACGACTAAATCTTTGATAACTGGGAAGGGCGCGGCTCGCCAGGGTTCGATGGTGATTGTGTCGCCATCTTTGAACGAACGCATGTGCAACTGACAGGTTGTCGTCGCTTTCAACCCACCGTGCGGAGTCCCATTGATGACCAGGCTGCACATTCCGCAAATGCCTTCGCGGCAGTCATGGTCAAAGGCGATTTGCTCTTCGCCGTTCAGAATCAAACCTTCGTTGACCACATCCAACATTTCCAGAAACGACATATCCGGGCTGATGTCTTTGGCCGCGTAAGTGACGAACTGGCCGTTGGTGGTTGAATTTTTCTGTCGCCAGACACGCAGTGTCAGGTTCATTGCTCAAAACTCCTCTTCCAGATTCAGAAGGCAAAATCACTGGCTCGCTGTTTTCATTTTCCATTTTTGATTTTTCAATTTCCATTTTTCATTTCTTCCGAATGACTGCTGGCGCGGTCTTCTGGTAATGACAAATGAAAAATGGCAATTGAACAATGGCAAATGAAAAGAACGAGCTGCTGATTGCCTGCCCGACTTATTTGTAACTCCGCTGAGTCATATGCACTTCTTCATAAGTCAGCGATTCTTTGTGCAGTTCGGGGAATTGATCAACGCCTTTGAATTCCCAGGCTGCGACGTAGGCGTACTTGTCGTCCTTACGCAGCGCCTCGCCGTCTTCGGTTTGGTACTCTTCGCGGAAATGGCCGCCGCAGGACTCTTCGCGTTGCAGCGCGTCAAAGGTCAGCAGTTCAGCGAACTCCAAAAAGTCAGCGACGCGACCGGCGTATTCCAGTGCGGGATTCAATTCATCGTTGCTGCCCAGCACGTTGACGTTTTCCCAGAACTCGTTGCGGATTTGCGGAATGCGTTCCAGCGCATGTTTCAAACTGGCATCGGTTCTGCCCATGCCTACGTTGTCCCACATTAACTTGCCAAGCTCGCGGTGGAAATCTGTGACGGTTCGTTTGCCTTTGATCGAAAGCAGCTTGCTGGTCTTGGCCTGAATTTCCGAAAGAGCCTTTTTGAATTCAGGATGATCTGTCGAAGGCGCGCCGCCTTTGCCAGCCGCGAAGTATCCGCCGATGGTTTGCGGCAACACGAAATATCCGTCAGCCAGACCCTGCATCAGCGCGCTGGCTCCAAGCCTGTTGGCTCCGTGATCGGAAAAGTTGGCTTCGCCGATGACGAACAAGCCCGGCACATTGCTCATCAGTTCGTAATCCACCCATAGCCCGCCCATCGTGTAATGAATCGCAGGGTAAATTCGCATCGGTTGCTGGTAAGCATTTTCGCCCGTTATGCGTTCGTACATATCGAACAGGTTGCCGTAGCGTTCGCGGATCTTGTCTTCGCCAAGCCGTTTAATCGAAGCCGAAAAATCCAGATACACACCGCGTCCGCCGGGGCCAACGCCACGACCTTCGTCGCAGACTTGTTTGGCTGCGCGCGAAGCTATGTCACGCGGAGCCAGATTCCCGTAACTTGGATATTTGCGTTCCAGATAATAGTCGCGGTCAGAGTCTGAAATGCTGGAAGCGGTTTTGCCGCAGTCTTTGGCTTCTTTGGGAACCCAGACCCGCCCGTCGTTGCGAAGCGATTCGGACATCAGCGTCAGTTTGGATTGATGATCTCCGCTGACCGGAATGCAGGTCGGGTGAATTTGCGTGTAGCAGGGATTGGCGAACAGCGCGCCTTTTTTGTGAGCGCGCCAGGTCGCCGTGACGTTGCAGCCTTTGGCGTTGGTTGAAAGGTAAAACACGTTGCCGTATCCGCCCGAAGCCAGCACGACTGCGTTGGCGGCGTGAGTTTCAATCTTGCCCGTCACCAGATCGCGCGTGATGATTCCTTTGGCGTGGCCGTCAACCAAGACTACGTCCAGCATTTCAGTTCGCGCATGCATTTCGACCGTGCCCAAATGAATCTGCCGAGCCAAGGCTTGGTAAGCGCCGATCAACAACTGCTGACCTGTTTGTCCGCGAGCGTAAAACGTTCGGGAAACCTGAGCGCCACCGAAGCTGCGATTGTCCAGCAAGCCGCCGTATTCGCGGGCGAAGGGAACGCCTTGAGCTACGCACTGGTCAATGATGTTGACGGAAACTTCAGCTAAACGATGGACGTTGGCTTCGCGCGCGCGGAAATCGCCGCCTTTGATCGTGTCGTAAAACAGCCGGTAAACGCTGTCGCCGTCATTGCGATAATTCTTGGCGGCGTTGATGCCGCCCTGAGCCGCAATCGAATGCGCTCGGCGCGGACTGTCCTGAAAGCAAAACGCTTTGACGTTGTAGCCAAGCTCGCCCAAAGTCGCTGCCGCCGAAGCTCCGGCCAAGCCGGTTCCGACGACGATGACGGTGAATTTGCGTTTGTTGGCCGGATTAACCAGCTTCATTTCCTGCCGGTATCGAGTCCACTTTGAACCGACCGGGCCTGAGGGAATTTTCGAATCAAGTTTGATGCTCATAAACTTATTTGACCAGACCTGCCATTACGGCGACTGGAATCGCACAGAAACCAAAAAACAAAACTATTGCCGCGACCAGCGCCAGCTTCTTCAAATTCGCTTCGGTCTTTTTGCTTCGCAGTCCCAGTGATTGAAAGATGCTGGCGATTCCGTGGCTTAGGTGCAGGCACAACAGCCCGACAGAAACGATGTAAAAGATAGAAACCACTGGGTTTCTGAATCCAGCTATCATCATCCCCCGGACATCGTGACGACCGGCGACATCCTTCAATGTCATGAAACTGCCATCAATCCAGCCAATCGTGAAGTGAGCGAGGTGAAAGACGATGAAGGCGAAAAGAATCAACCCGCTGACAATGATCGTCCGGTTTGCCAGAGTCGAAGCTACGACTTTGCCGCCGTCGTAACCTACTGGTCGCGCTCGGCGATTTGCTTTGAAAAGTTGAGCCGCCGCCGTGATATGCAGCACAACCGCGGCCAGCAAACTGAAACGCGCTCCCCACAAAATAGGCGGTTTGGATTTCAGCGATTCGGCATATTCATTAATCAGCGTTTGTCCGCCGAAAAATTGCAGGTTGCCGATCATATGCACGACGACGAAACCGAAAAGCATCAAGCCGGTCACCGCCATCACATATTTTTTGCCAAGCGAAGACCGCCACAGTTTTAGCAGCAGCCCGGCGCTTGATGGTCGCAAACTTTGCACAGACGCAGACATCTTGCCTCCGAGTAAAATTCAGTTGTGTTGGGATAAGAGAGTTAAGGCAACGGAAAATATCAGCCAAAAGTGAATCTGTAAACAGCCCTGCCTGGTCGGGTCAAAAAGTTTGGGCAGGATCAAATTGATCGCGGCTTGACTGACATCGCAGTTCGCCGATTCAATCGCAAAATTGACAAACTTAGTGAATAGATTGATTATCATGGCCGATAGCCGGAGCGTGAAAATAACGGATCAGAAAGTACGTTTAAGCTCCTTTCTTTCATTCAAAATAAACGGGTTTTATAAATTATTTCCAGGCAGGTGAATAAATAATGAGCACTGGGGAGCC
>JAGNMH010000154.1 GCA_017991275.1 Acidobacteriota bacterium | reverse complement strand
ATGCCTCCCGCGCCAAGCTGCGAAAGAACCTCATATTGGCCGATCTGTCTGCCGATTGGAGATTGAGACGGTGAGGGCGATTGCCCCAAAGCCAGCATTTTTGTGTCTGCTTCCAGGGCTGGGACATTCAAAAAATCGGACGCCTGATCATTGGCGGCAATCAACGATATGACTTCGTGACGCAGATGAGCGTCGCCCGCGCAGGCTTGATCCAGAAACAAGGTGCGCTCGTTGTCGGCGCACTTCATTGCAGCATGATAAATCTCTTCAATGCGACTCAATTGTTTGGGCGTCATAGATGTTTTGAAATGCTCGGATTCATTGCCGCTGCCCACAAATAAAAAGGCAGATCACTTGCCAGAAAATTCGCTCCGATTTACTGCGCGGACGATTTTCCTGGCCAAGCGACCGGTCGAAAACGGCAATCGAACATTACCGGTTAAATGTGTTTGGAGTCACACGGATTATGCCAGTGAGGCATGAAAGCCACAACCAGGAAAAAGTAGGGAAGAGATGTCGGCGGAGGCATCTGTTGTCACTTCACTTTTCATGGATTTCAATCCGTTTGATGGTGTCGCCGCGCGAGATTCGGTCAACGATTTCCAGGCCTTTGGTGACCTGGCCGAACACGGTATACCCGCCATCCAGATGCGGTTGCGGAGAATGCGTGATGAAAAACTGGCTGCCGCCCGTATCTTTGCCCGACAAAGCCATCCCGACCGCTCCGCGAACGTAAGGCCGCGTGTTCACTTCGCAGCGAATTTGATAACCCGGTCCGCCTTCGCCGTCTCCGCGCGGGTCGCCTCCCTGAATGACAAAGTTCGGGACTACGCGGTGAAAAGTCAGGTCGTTGAAGTAACCTTTGCGCGCCAGGGTTATGAAGCTATCCACTGTGATCGGCGCTTCTGCCGGAAACAGTTCCATCGTGATTGCGCCTTTGTCGGTGTGAAGCGTCGCCGTGACTTTCTTGTTCATCCGAGCGGCGACGCGCTGATAGAACAATTTGTCGTGACCGGTTTGGGCAATGCCGATTGCTGCGGAAAAATCTCCCGCGCCCATTTGTTTGAGCAGATCAACGGCATGACGACGAACAAGAGAGTTTCTGTCAGGTAACCCAGCTTTAACGGCGTCAATCGCTTGCAGAGTTTTGTATTTGGCCAATGCCGTTAGAATTGCCAATTTCGCGTCGTTGCCGTTGTCGTGTTCTGACCTGAGCCAGCCGCCAACCAAAGCCGCGAAGTTTTTATCGTCGGTAGTTTCGGCAATCAGATTTGCTGCGGTCGCTCGAACAATCTCGTCGGAGTGGAGCAGATAGGTTCGCAAGAGGAACGGCAGTGTCACTGGCTTATGCTTTGCCAAGGCGCGCAGGATAGCGGGAATGACGCTTCCTTTCTCATCAGAGTCATTCGGCCATTTTTGCCTTCCCAGCAACCACAACAAAAGCTCTTTGCTCTGCTCTGTTCGTAATTCTCCCAAACCTTGCGCCAAATTGGCGGCGCGTTTCGAGTCATCGAACTCGAATAGCAATCGGTCAATGGTTGGCCGGAAAAATTCAATTTCGCCAAATCGCGCAATTGCCACTTCAAGTTCTGGGGATACTCCATACGGTCCTTGCTGACGAAGTTGTCGCAAGAAGGAAAGCGCACGGTCATCTTTCAACCCGTTCAGCGCCGAAATAACTTCCAGCAGAAGATTTTCAGCATTGGAATCAGACTTTGCCGACGCATCAAGCTGTTTTCCCAAATCAAGCAGCGGTTCAAGCGCGCGTTTGTCGCCAATTGCGGCGAGCGCCCGAATCGCGCCCACCTGAACTTGTTCGTTCTTATCGCCAAGCAGTTTGATCAACGGTTCGACGGCTCGCGTGTCTTTGCTCACGCCCAAAGCGCGAGCGGCATTGGCTCGGACGTTGTGGTCGCTGTCGTTCAAGGCTTCCAGCAAAGCTGGAACTGCCGCGGCAATCGGCTGCCGAATCCGAGCCAGTGCGTTGGCGGCTTGGGCGCGAATGTCTGCGTCAGTGGATTTCAGTTGTCGAGTCAGCGGTTCGACAGCCGCTGCCGGACGAACTCGCATGAGTGCAGTGATCGTCAGACTGGCTGTCGGTTTTTTGTCCTCGGTCAGCGTGAATTCAGGATTCGGCAATTGTTCGATCAGACGATCGCTGACTTGTTCGATAGTGGTTTTGCCTAGCAGTTCGATGTTAGAGGGAACGCTGGCGATTTTGCCCAGAGCTTCAACAGGTCGAGCGCGAACGAAGATCGGAAACTTGCCGGGTTCCAGAAACGCCAGCAGAGCAGGTACGGCTGAGGCGTCTTCCATTTCGCCCAGGGCGAACGCGGTCATCGCTCGAACCTGTTCATCCTTTTCGCTTTGCAGCAATTCAATCAACGCCGCCGTGCCGCGTTTGTCACCGATGCGGCCAATCGCCAGCGCAGCGCGTTCGCGGACTTTGGGCGAAGCGTGCTTGAGCAGCTTAGCTAATTCGTCACCGTTCAGATTGCGTTCGTCTTCCAGTTGGATAATGCGGGCATGAAGGCCGGGCGGAATGGATTGAGCCAGCGTTGTTGCCGAATAACCAAAAAACGCCAGCCCTAGAAATATAATTATCCTTTTCATCTTTTTTACCGCCTTCGATTTGACCAGGTGTCGGTTGAATCCTCAGTCGAAAATTTATTCTGAAAAATTGATACATACTTTTTCAGTTTACCGCTTACATCAACGGCAACGCTTGAAACTCTGCCCCCGAAGCTGTTGCCGGATCGTTCAGGATTTTGATCCTTAACTCAGCGGGCGGACAAGATGGAGTCTGCATGAAGAACACAGCCAGTTTCAGCCAGATTTTTTTACAAACATTCCCTTTGTCTAGTATCGCGCAGATCGCGCTCACTTTGATCAGCGTAATTCTGTTGTTAAGTTCGCAATCAATTATCGCCAAAGCTCAGGAACCCGCCACGGCAACAGAATCCAGCCAATGCTCTGAAACGCCAATCACGGCCAATCAAACCGTCGTCGGATTGTTGAGTTCCGGTGATTGTGTTTCACCGCTTAAAGGCAAGCCTGCTGATCGTTACAAATTCAATGGAACTGCCGGGCAATTGGTTGCGATTGCGCTAAATTCCCAAGAATTCGATCCGTTTCTTTATTTGATTGGGCCGGACGGCAAAATTGTCGCTCAAGACGATGACAGCGGGCAAGGTCACGACTCAAGAATTCCGACGAGCGGCTTTCAGCGATTGCCAGAGACCGGAACTTACATCATTGAAGCCACGACTTTCGGTTCCCCAACGATTGGCAGTTACACGTTGATGCTTGTTGCGGGTACGAACGCTTGCGCCTATTGGCCGACGGTTGATACGACACCGTATCCGTACCGCCCAAGCTATGGAAACATCACCATTTCAGCGCCAGCCGGTTGCGCCTGGCAAATTACCAGTCCGACTTCATGGATTAAGACGGCAGGCATTTCAACCGGTTTGGGCGATAACAGCACATCCATTTTGGTCACGGCCAACAACGGCGTCTCAGCCCGATCCGGCCTGATTTACGTAGCCGGAATTGCTTATACCATTACGCAACACGGCAATCCAAAACTTTGCCCGGCTTCGTCAATCCCCGCTGGCGTGACTATGAGAGGTTCGTTAGGTAATGGCGATTGCGCTTCTGCTTTTCGCGTTGCGCCAGATGGTGTGCCGCTGGCTGACCGATATTCTTTGCGGCTGGCGCCCGGTCAGAAAATAGCCGTGACAATGCTGTCTTCTTTTGAAGGACGAATTCATTTCGTTGGGCCTGACGCGACGTGGTTCGGAGAAAGCCCGCGCAGCGCCGACGGTTACACGCGGTTTCCCGCCACAGGTTTCGAGACCATTTACAGCAGCGGAGATTACCTGATTGAAGTAACTTCGCTGAACGCGCGGCAAGCCGGTGAGTATTCCGTGATGCTGGAAATTGTCACAGGCAGTTGCAAATACACTGTAACTCCGCAGCCGAAGATTATGGCTTTCGCGGGTGATACTGGGTCGGTTCAAGTTGTAACGACCAATGGTTGCCAATGGCACGCTTTGGGCGATTCGGATTGGATTACGTTTCCTTCGGGGTCGGGCGGGAACGGTAGCAACACGCTGGAGTTTACGACCTTGTCGAATCCCAATGCCCAGGTGCGTAGTGGTCGCATTTACGTCGGCGGAGAGTTCATTACGCTCACTCAATTGGGGTACAACCCGGTGGCCAGCCTATCTGCCGCCAGTTTCAGTTCCAAACTATTAGCGCCAGGGTCAATAGTTGCATCGTTCGGAACAGGGATGGCTACGACAACGGAAACTGCTGAAACGGTTCCTTTGCCAACCAGTCTGGCCGGCACTCAGGTGACGATCAAAGATAGCAAGAGCGTGGTTCGCACTGCCGGACTCTTTTTCATTTCGCCGGATCAAGTCAATTTTCTGATGCCTTCAGATATGGCCGAAGGGTTAGCGCTGATTACCGTGACCAGCGGCGACGGGACTGTTTTGACTGGTGCGACGCAGATTCGAAACGTTGCTCCGGGGCTGTTTTCCGCCAGCGGCGACGGCAACGGGTTTGCAAGGGCGCAGGTGTTGAGAATCAAACCGGACGGCACGCAGATTTACGAACCTGTTGCCAGATTCGACGAAGAGCAAGGGGCATTTGTCGCCGTGCCGATTGATTTTGGCCAAGAAGGAGACAGGCTCATTTTGGTGCTGTTCGGAACCGGCTGGCAAAATCAAACAGATTTGCAATCAGTTGCGATCAGGGCGAGTGGCGTGTTTATTCATCCTCTTTACGCTGGCCCGCAAGGCGATCTGCTGGGTGTAGATCAAATCAATGTGGAATTGCCGCACGAACTGGCTGGACGTGGCGAGTTGAGCTTATTCGTAACCGTTCAGGGTAACTCATCAAATAAAGTCAAAGTCAGCTTCAAGTAAAATGCCTTTCAAAAGCAGGGAAGCGGCAATGTTTGATGATTGCCGCTTCCTTGCTTTCGTCGCCCGTCTTAATTTCCCGCGCCGTTGGATTTCTTCTTGGCGGCTTCGACCATTTTTTCGACATCAGCCAGCAGCTTTTTAGCGTCGTACACGATGCCGTCTTTGATCGTATATTTGATGCCGCCGACTCGTTCGGGCTGATTGGTTTGGTCGTTGAGTTTGATTGCGCCGGTTCCGTATAGGACTTTCAAATTGGCAATTGGGTTTTCTGGAACGATCACCAAATCCGCCAGCAAGCCGGGTTTGACGATGCCGAATTCAATCCGCTTGCCCGTCGGTTCGTGCAGCAATTGCGCTCCGTGCATTGTTGCCGAGCGAATGACTTCCAGCGGATGAAAGCCTGCTTCCTGCAACAATTCAAACTCGCGGATGTAATCGAAGCCGTAAAGCTTGTAGATGAAGCCGGAATCGCTGCCGGTCGTCACGCGGCCTCCTCGGTTTTTGTATTCATTCACGAAGGCCATCCACAGCCGGTAATTGTTTTTCCATTCGACTTCATCCTGTGTAGTCCAGTTGAACCAATACGAACCGTGAGCTTCGCGGCTGGGAGTGTAGAACTTCCACAACGAAGGCAGCGTGTACCGGTCGTGCCATTCGGCCCGCATCGAACGCATCAGGTCGCGGCTGGCTTCGTAAATGGTGAATGTCGGGTCGAGCGTGAACTTCAGCTTGATCAGTTCGTCCATGACCTCGTTCCATTTTTTGCTGCCCGGCGCGGCGGCTTGTTTCCACAAACGTCCAGCCTGGCCGAAGCGATGCGATTCGTCGTTGTAGTTGTAATCCAGCGGGAAGTCTTGAATTGCCCGGTCGGTGAACAGCGATTCAGGCAAGCCGTACCAATGTTCCATCGAACGCATTCCCAGCCTGGCCGCCGCCAGCATGTTCAATCGAGCTACGCCGAGTTGGTTCAGGTGAGTTGTGGAACCAAGCTCCAGTTTGTTCGCTTCGTCCAGAAACGCGGCCATGATTTCGGGATCGTAAATTGGGCCGTCACCTATGACTTTGAATCCGTCTACGCCTTTTTCTTTTGCCCAGCGGACGTATTCGCGCGCCAGCTCAGGCGTTTGCAGAGCGCCTTTATCCCATCCCAAACCAGGGACCACATAAGCAAAAATTCTGGGAGCTGTGATTTCGTTTTTGGCGCTGCGTTCGCGCTCTCGCAAAGTCCAGTCAACTCCGTTGAAGCTGCCCGGTTCGCGGATCGTCGTTACGCCGTGAGCCATCCAGAGTTTGTAAACATATTCCGCCGTCGTTCCCTGAGCCGAGCCGCCAATGTGTGCGTGGCAATCAACAAAGCCCGGCAACACATACATTCCAGTTGCGTCAATTTCCTTTGTGGCGTTTGCCGGGCGAGAGCCTTCGCGGATGGGGACTTTCGGGTAACCGACGCTGCGAACTTCAACGATGCGGTTTTGTTCGATAACAATATCCGCAGGGCCAAATGGCGGAGCGCCCGTGCCATCAATGACTGTTGCTCCGCGAATGATCAGCCGTTGAAAAGGCCCTTCGCCTTCGGCACGATTTGGAGCGGGCGCAACTCCGCGCTGAAGTTGAGGTTGAGCCTGTGCGATTAACACGCCGAACAAAATGCCGAACAACGGCAGCAAGGATTGTCGCTTCATTGAAAACTCTCCTGAATGTGAATTAAGAGGCTGGCGAGCGAAGAATAGCAGACGAGTCTTGCAATCGCACGAAGGTGTTGCGATTATCTCGCCTCCTTTCAGATCAAATAAAAGTAACCTGTAAATAAATCGAAAGAACGGCGTTGTGGAGTGCTGCGGCTTGACGCAGCTTTTGCCTTCTTAGCCAGAAGCTTGCTGTTGCCGGGAGCTTTTAGATGCGAACGAAAAGCGGTGTCTAGCCACCGCACTCCACAGTATAGGAACTCACAATGAAACTTTATCAAACCGAAAGCGGGCCTGTGCTGGAAGAACGAGACGTGTTTTACCATCTGGCCGACACTGATTGGGATGTGCTGCTGAACCGCGCGGACCACGCGGCAGTGCTGACCAGTTTGACGCGGCGAGCCACTCGGCTGCCGGAATTTAATCCGCGAACTGACGCTCTGGCTCCGATTGGCCGCCAGGAAGTCTGGGCGGCGGGCGTGACTTATTTTCGCAGCCGCACCGCGCGCATGGAAGAATCCAAAGACGCAGGCGGAGGCAGCTTTTACGACCGCGTTTACGAAGCCGAACGGCCAGAGTTGTTTTTCAAAGCGACGCCGAATCGAGTCGCCGGGACAAATCAAAACGTCCGTATTCGCAAAGACTCCAAATGGAATGTGCCTGAACCGGAACTGACTCTGGTGGTCAATTCGCTGGGCGCGATCATCGGCTACACCATCGGCAATGACATGAGTTCGCGTGACATCGAAGGCGAAAATCCGCTCTATCTGCCGCAGGCAAAAGTCTATTCGCAAAGCTGCGGCCTGGGGCCGTGCATACTGTTGCGCGATGAACCTCTGCCGGTCGAAACCGAAATTCACCTGGATATTCTGCGCGGCGGAGCGACGGCTTTTCACGGGCAGACTTCGCTTAAAGAATTGAAACGCAGGCCAGACGAACTGGTCGAATATCTTTATCGAGACAACGAATTTCCTTACGGCTGTTTCCTGCTGACCGGCACGGGCATCGTGCCGCCGGATGAATTCACGCTGCAATACCAGGACGAAATCCGCATCACGATTGACGGCATCGGCACGCTGGTGAACTTCGTGACTCAGGGTTCGTAGTACCGCCTTCAGGCGGAATGGGGGCGTTTCTCTTTTCAAAAAGGAAAAACCTTCTATTACAAGCTATTTCGCCTTAAAGCAGCGCTACGAACTTCAACGTTATCCCCCCGTTCCGCCTGAAGGCGGTACTACGAACTTATGAACATACACGGACAAAACATCATCGCAGGCAAAGCCGTTGACGCAGACGGCGAAAAGTTTCCCGCTTACGCTCCGGCGACAGGCAATTACATCGAACCTCAGTTTGAAGAAGCTTCAGCCGATCACGTCAATCAGGCGTTGGTTGCCGCTGAAGCGGCTTTTCATACTTACCGAAAGCTGCCAGCCGAAAGTCGTGCAGCTTTCCTGGACGCCATTGCCGACGAAATTCTGGCGATTGGCGATGCATTGATCGAACGCGCAAATGCCGAAACCGCTCTGCCAAAAGAACGGCTGACCGGCGAACGCGGGCGCACAATGAACCAGTTGAAAATGTTTGCCTCGCTCATCCGCGAAGGTTCGTGGGTCGAAGCGCGCATTGATCTGGCTCAGCCGGATCGTCAACCGTTGCCCAAACCGGACATTCGCCGAATGCTGATTCCGATTGGCCCAGTAGCCGTTTTCGGAGCCAGCAATTTTCCGTTGGCGTTTTCAGTTGCCGGAGGCGACACGGCTTCGGCGTTGGCCGCCGGTTGCCCGGTTGTCGTCAAAGCTCATCCGGCGCATCCCGGAACTTCGGAAATGGTTGCGCGAGCGATTGCCGCCGCTGCCGAAAAAACAGGCATGCCCGCCGGAGTTTTTTCGATGTTGCACGACCGTGGTCACGAAGTCGGCACGGCGCTGGTCAAACATCCGCTGACAAAAGCCGTCGGCTTCACCGGGAGTTTGCGCGGAGGTCGCGCGCTGTTCGACGCGGCGGCTTCGCGCCCTGAACCGATTCCGGTTTACGCCGAAATGGGCAGCACGAATCCGGTGTTCATTTTGCCCGGAGCTTTGCGCGAACGCGGCGAAGCGCTGGCTGAAGGTTTGAAGAATTCAGTGACAATGGGCGTAGGTCAGTTTTGCACCAACCCCGGTTTGACTATTGGGCTTGGTGGCGAAGATTTCTCGAGTTTCACTGCCAAACTCGGAGCTTTGATTTCCGAAGCTCCCAGCGGCTCAATGTTGTATCCGGGAATTCTGAAGGCTTATGAACAAAGCGTGAAACAGCTTGGCGAAATCGAAGGCGTCGAAAAAGTTCAATCCAACCACACGACGGAACTCAGTCGCACCGAAGCTCGCGCGGCGATGCTCACCACAGAAGCCGGTAACTTTTTAGAGCATCGCGAACTTGGCGAAGAAGTCTTTGGCCCTTCGACTGTGGTTGTTAGTTGTGGATCGAAAGAAGAATTGGAAAAAGTCGCCAACAATCTGGAAGGTCATCTGACGGCGACGATTCACGGAACAGGAGCCGACCTGGCTGAATTTGGCTGGCTGGTTTCAATTCTGGAAAACAAAGTCGGGCGATTGTTGTTCAATGGATTCCCGACCGGCGTCGAAGTTTGCGCCTCAATGCATCACGGCGGGCCGTATCCGGCGACCACTGATTCGCGAACGACTTCGGTGGG
>JAGNMH010000841.1 GCA_017991275.1 Acidobacteriota bacterium | reverse complement strand
CTTGAGCCATAGTTTTTATGCTGCCGCGCTGGCGGTCTTGATCCAGTCGTAGCCTTTCTTTTCCAGTTCCAGTGCCAAGTCCTTGCCGCCGGATTTGACGATCTGGCCGCGATAAAGAACGTGAACGACATCCGGTTCGATGTAATCCAACAATCGTTGATACTGCGTCACCAGAATGATGGCGTTGTCTTTGTTGGCCAGTTTGTTGACTCCGCCAGCGACGATTCGCAGCGCGTCAATGTCCAGGCCGGAGTCGGTTTCGTCCAGCACGGCTAAGCGTGGTTCCAGCACGGCCATTTGCAGAATTTCGTTACGCTTCTTTTCTCCGCCGGAAAAACCTTCGTTGACTGAGCGGTTGATGAAGCTTTTATCCATCTCGACGATCTTGATCTTCTCTTGAATCAGGTCGTCGAATTCCAGCGGATCAAGTTCTTCGCGGCCTTCGTGCTTGGCTTTTTCGTTATAGGCCATTCGCAAAAAGTTGGCGTTGCTGACACCCGGAATTTCAATCGGATACTGAAACGCCAGAAAAACTCCCTCCCTCGCCCGCTCGTCCGGTGCCAGTTCCAGCAGGTTTTTGCCTTGATACAACACTTCGCCGCCGGTCACTTCGTAGCTCGGATGCCCGGCCAGAACTTTTGCCAGCGTGCTTTTGCCGGAGCCGTTCGGCCCCATAATCGCGTGAATCTCTCCGGCTTTGACCGTCAGGTTCAAGCCTTTCAAAATTTCTTTGCCATCAATCGTGGCTTGTAAATTACGAATCTCTAGCACTTAAAATCTCCCTCCCGCTCCTGTGCGGTATTGCTTCTAAACCGAAGCACGACAAAATCGAACCTGGGGAAATAGACAGGATTTACAAGATTGGCAATTGGTGCTGTAAATGTCTTCATCTTGTTGAATCCTGTAAATCCTGTCTAAAAAGTTTTATGTTCTGATTTCCTTATGACAGCTTCAAATCTTCGCCGATGCGTTGCTTGGTCAGCAGCATGATTTGTCCGGTGTGCAGCGCGAAATGCTGGACGATACGCAAAATCGCTTCCATCACGGTCACGTCGCAGCCTTGAATTTCTTTGCGTTCCAGCAGGCTGGCCGGAGCAACATTGGCCAACACCTGATCGGCTTTCGTCAGCGTTTCCTTCAATCGAGCCAGCAACTCCGCGCGCGTGAAGCCGCCGCGTTCGCCGAATTCGTGTTCGCGGTCGCGGGTGTAAGGCGCATTGCCAACGCCGCCGATGATCCATTGCTGCACGTTGCCGGAAAGATGCAGGATCAAATTGCCTATGCTGTTTGAAGCGTCGTTGGCTCGTTGCCAGACATCTTCATCGGTTAACTGAGCCAAACAACTTTCGATCTTCGGCAAATACGACGAAGCGAAATACCAACGCGCCTGATCCAGAAAGTATTGCGACGTGTCCATTCTTAATCCTCGACTTCGACAATCGCTTCAATCTCGACGGGGATGTTGTGTGGTAGCGAACCCATTCCGACCGCAGAGCGAGCGTGGCGTCCGGCTTCGCCAAAAACTTCGACGAACAAGTCGGAACAGCCGTTGATGACGAACGGCTGTTCGCCGAATTCCGGCACAGCGTTGACCATCCCCAGAACCTTGACCACACGCTTCACTTTTTTCAGAGTGCCGAGTTCCTGTTTCATCACCGCCAGCAGGATCAAGCCGGTTTCGCGCGCGAACTGGTAAGCCTGTTCTTTGGTGAATTCGATTCCGACCTTGCCGGTGGCAGTTGGCCCTTTGCCCGCAAGAAACAACAGATTGCCGGTGCGCACGGCATGAACGTAATTTCCAGCCGGAGTTGGAACCGGCGGTAATTCTGCTTCGATCTTGATGAGTTTGTCTGTCACTGTTGATCAAACCTCCTGAAAATATTGATCAGTTACCCGACGCTTCCTTCCAGTTTCATTCCCAACAACCGCGTAGCTTCGACGGCGAATTCCATCGGCAGTTCGCGGAAAACTTCCTTGCAGAAACCATTGATGATCATCGAAACGGCGTCTTCGGTCGAAACCCCGCGCTGGTTGAAGTAGAAAATCTGGTCTTCGCTGATTTTTGAAGTCGAAGCTTCGTGTTCGATCTTGGCGGTGTTGTTGCCGACTTCAATGTACGGAAAAGTGTTTGCTCCGCACTTCGTGCCAATCAGCAAACTGTCGCATTGCGAATAGTTACGAGCGTTTTCAGCCTTCGGCAAAATCTTTACCAGCCCGCGATAGCTGTTGTTTGACCGTCCGGCTGAAATGCCTTTGCTGACGATTCGGCTGCGAGTGTTTTTGCCGATGTGAATCATCTTCGTGCCGGTGTCGGCCTGCTGCATGTGGTTGGTCAGCGCGACGGAGTAAAACTCGCCTATGGAATTGTCGCCCTGCAAAATGCAGCTTGGATATTTCCACGTAATCGCCGAACCGGTTTCAACCTGAGTCCACGAAATCTTGGAATTGACTCCGCGACAAGCTCCGCGCTTGGTGACGAAGTTATAAATTCCGCCTTTGCCTTCTTCGTCGCCCGCATACCAGTTTTGCACGGTCGAGTATTTGATCTCTGCA
>JAGNMH010000840.1 GCA_017991275.1 Acidobacteriota bacterium | reverse complement strand
AAACTACTATCAGTCTCAACAGTTCGGCGGGTGGTGTATGCATTTGGAAGTCATCTCTTGCAGGAGTTTTCTTCCACAATCTACTGCTGCCTGCCGTCACTATTTCAAAATTTCAAAGACCAAAATTAGATAAAGTCGAGTATGAGTTAGATGGAAGAAATCGGCTTTTACACCCTCAGCCTTCCACTTTTAGTTCGTTTATTAGTCTGTGCAAGTATTGTCGGCTGATCTTTAACCGATGAGCGGCTTCGGAGCGAGAGGCGTTGCATTCGCGTAAAGCCTGGGCTACCAACTGTCGCTTGAAATTCTGTAGCGCTGTTTCAAACGACAGGTCTGGGGGCAATAAACCATTAACCAGCTCTACTTGCGGCACTGCAGTTTGTGTAGGGGCATTTTGGACAGTGTTTTCCTGCGCTATGACTTTTCCAGGTAACAAGCTTTCATCCAGAACTGGCGATTGGCTGATAACTACCGCCCGTTCAATGACATTTTCAAGTTCCCGTATATTACCTGGCCAACGATAGGCAACCAGATGGTCCAAAAAGCTTTGCGTTGGAACCAACGCCTGTTTGTTGTGCTTGGCGGCGGCTTTTGTCGCAAAGTGATTGGCCAGAATTGGAATATCATCAGGTCGCTCGCGCAGTGGCGGCAGTTCCAGGTTGATGATGTTCAGACGGTAATAAAGGTCTTCGCGGAATTGCCCGGCTTCGATCATCTGTTCCAGATTGCGATTGGTGGCTGCGACGACGCGAATGTCCACTTTGATTTTTTGCTGACCGCCCAAGCGTTCAAACTCACGCTCCTGTAAAACTCTCAGCATTTTGACCTGTATTGCAGGTGTCATTTCACCGATTTCATCCAAAAACATGGTGCCGGTGTCAGCCATTTCGAACCGGCCTTGACGCCGAATCGCGGCTCCGGTGAACGCGCCTTTTTCGTGGCCGAACAGTTCGGATTCGACCAGGGTTTCTGGCAAAGCCGCAATGTTACAAGCGATGAACGGAGCGCGCGCGCGCGGGCTGATGTTGTGAATGAACTTGGCCAGCATCTCTTTACCAGTGCCTGATTCGCCCGTAATCAAAACGGTGGCGCTGGTTTCGGCTACGGCGCGCGCCTGGTCAATCACTCGGCGCAGCGAAGGGCTGGAACCGACAATGCCTTGCTGCCAATCCCCGCCTTTACGCAATTCATCGCGCAGGTTGAGGTTGTCTTTTTCAAGCTGGTAATGCTGAGCCGCGCGCCGGACGATGATTTCGACTTCCTGAACGTCGAAGGGTTTGTGGAACAGGTCGTAAGCGCCGCGATGGACTACCTGTAATGCTGTTTCGTGGTCTTCGTCACCAGTGATGATGATGACCGGCAGCAGCGGATTGAATTTGCGAACGGATTCCAGCACCGCCAAACCTTCGCTGATGTCGTGTTGGGCAGGAGGCATTCGCAAATCGCTGAGTACGACGTCAATAGGCTCTTTTTCGACCAGCGCCAACGCATCGGCGCGCGAAGATGCCTGCAGCACGCGATAATTATCTTCCAGCGCCCAGTAAAGCTGTTTGCGGACTGATTCCTGGTCGTCCACTACTAACACGGTTTGTTTCGGTTGGTCGGGCATAAATTATTGGAACCAAGCTACGGTTCAAACCGCCGCTGCTTTGGCCTCCACCTTTTGCTCTTCGGTTTGTTGAGGCAGCACGATTCTGAATTCAGTGCCGACATCAACTTTGCTGCTTACATCAATGCGTCCGCCGTGTTGTTCGACTATGTCGCGGCAGGAATAAAGACCCAGCCCAATCCCCTTCTTTTTGGTGGTGGCAAATGGATGAAAGAGTCGCTCGCGGACAAAATCGTCGGTCATTCCTTTGCCGCTGTCAGCAACTGCGACAATGGCATTGCCGTTATCAAGTCGAGTCGCCACTCGCAGAGAGCCTCCGCTGGGCATTGCCTCAAGAGCGTTTATCACCAGGTTTTCAATCACTCGCTCAATAGCTTTGCCGTCCACATTTGCATTTAGCTCAGGCATAAGCTGAGTCGAAATCTGGTATTTGTTGGCGGCTTGCACGGCGGTGCGATTCAAAACGCGCTCGCACAATTGCGTCAGGTTAGATTTTTCGCGGATACGCTTGGTTGGAGTTCGCGGGTCAGACAGCTTGGAAACCAGGCTTTGCAGATTATTGACGGTTTCGGACAAAGTCCGCATGGCGTCTTCGCGGAAACCTTCGCGGTGAAACTTCCGCTCCATGTTATTGACCAGCAAAGATAGCGACAAAATCTGGTTCTTCAGGTCGTGAGTCAACACAGCCGACAATCGCGCGAAAGATTCAAACTGTTTCTGTTCGCCTTCCTTGCGGATCATCTCGCGCAAGCGGCTGGCCATTCGATTGAAGGATTCTGCCAGCACACGAGTTTCGTCTTTGGCTTTAACCTTGATCTGGTAACCAAGATTGCCTGTGGCAATTGCACGCGCGCCGCGAGTCACTTTGCGAATCGAATCGGTGATGCTGCTGATCAGGTAATAAAGCGTCAGCATCGCAACAATTACCAGCAACATCGTTAATG
>JAGNMH010000153.1 GCA_017991275.1 Acidobacteriota bacterium | reverse complement strand
AGTTAAGAAAGTGCGAAATGCCCATTCAAAAAACTTCGCGCTTTCTGAATTTCGCCATCGAGGCAAATGAATGATTACGACAACCGACAATCAGGAAAACCTGATGCGCCTTTACCTGCTTGGTGATTTGCCGGAGCCAGAACAATTGACGCTGGAAGCCGGATTTTTCGCCGACGGCAATCTACTGCTTCAGATTCAGGATACGGAAACCGATCTGGTGGATGAATATGTTCGTGGGGTTTTGCCACAAGCCGAACGACAGCAGTTCGAGCTTCATTACCTGACCACGCCCGCCCACAAAGAGCGCGTGGCTTTTGCCAAAGAATTGCTGCAAGCGGCAAACGAACAGGCGTTGCCGCAACCAATTCAGCCAAAAGAATCTTTTTTTGAAAAACTGCTGGCTGGATTGTTTGGGCCGCAATTTGATGTCGGCACAGCCTTAGCGACGGCGGTTCTTTTGCTGCTAGTTGGCGGCGGCTGGATGGCGATTCAGAAAACACTGTGGCAACAAAACCGGAATCAAGAACGAATCGCCGAGCTACAGCGAATACGCGAATTGGAAAACCAAATCGCCCAACAAACCGAACGTAACGCGGAATTAACCGCTGAACTTGCCAGACTGAATGAACGAATGAACACCAAGCCAACACCGACTGCCGCTCAAACGGTGTTTTCGTTCATCCTGCTTTCAGGAGTTCGCGGCAGCGAACAACAAACGCTGAATCTGCCGCCCGGCGCGGAGCACGTCCGTTTGCGGATAAAGCTCGAAGCCGACGACTTTCCGCGATACCGCGCCAGCCTGCGCCCGGTTGATGGCGGCCCAAGCTGGACTCCCTCCGTCACCAAAACCGGTTCGACGATTTCCGTCAAAATCCCAGCCCAGAAACTCCGCAAGGGCGATTACATCCTGACGTTGACGGGCGTTAACGCCACTGGCTCGACCGAAGAAATCAACCGCTATTCGTTCCGCGTCGCCGACAAATAATCATCCTCGCCGATTTCCGCCAAAAAATTTCAGCCGATCAAAAAAAATCCGACATGTCTTTTCGCTGGCAGCCAGTAGTGAGTGAAAGCCTAAAAGGAGGCTTCGCGCTTTTTCACAGCAGGCTGCGGACGCCTGCGTACACAGCGATTCAAACTTTAGGAGGAAGATAATGCGTTCAGCGAAAAATCTGTTAGCCACTCTCGTTTACATGTTGCTTTGCCTGTCGGCCGTTCCGGCACTGGCACAACAACAGCCGCAAACCAATACAGCGTCGGATATTACGATCATTATTCAACAGGATAAGGTGCGATTTACCGCTCAAAAAGCCGTCGCTGAAATGCGATTGCAGATTTTCGACCAGGTCGGCGATTTGGTTTATGACAGCGGCTCAATTGCGGAACCGGAGCTTAATTGGCCGCTTCAAAACGGCAGCGGCCAGACTCTCAAGAGCGGCCTTTACGGCTACGCCTTGTCTGTCAAAGAACCGGGAGCAGAGTCTGCACGTTTGCGCCGAGGCCATTTCATAGTGGATCGCGCCAAAGACCAGGATGGCAAGACAGATCGCCTGTGGGTAACCAGCCAGAATGACAGCGGAGTCGGCACGGAATTGACTGTCGCCAGAGGCGAAACCGCCACTGTCGCCGGGACAGCCATTACCAGCGAAAGAACTATTGGAAAACGGGACGAGACCGTCAATCGTGACACCGCCGGTCGCACGGTTGAGACTGAAGATAAAAGCCAAACAAAAACTGAAAAATCAGTCGCCGCCGCCCCCGCAGCCACGGTCGGACAGATCGCCAAATTCACTACGGCCACGGCGGTCGGCGATTCGGTGATGACTGAATTGGGTGGCAACATCGGCATTGGGACGACGAACCCAATATCGGGGTACCGGTTGGACATCAACGGAGGCATGCATATAACGGCAGCTCCCAATACCAGCAACAATGGCGAAGTTTATTTCGGCACACCCAGCTCTGAAGTAGGAATGTCCATTTTCAGAGACTTGAAACGAGCTGACATCCGATTTGACGGCTCGTCGCTCAAATTAGTCGCTCGTGGCCTGGAGGGAACTGGCCCGCCATCGAATGAAAGTGGAGTGGTCATCAATACCCTGGGAAATGTAGGCATCGGCACGAACACGCTGTTTGCCGGGTTCAAGCTTGATACAAGAGGGGCGGCGATCTTCAATCCCGGAGGAAACGGCGGCGGTTTTATCAGTTTACACACGCCCAATTCTGAAACCGGTATGACGATCAACGGAAACGGGACTACCAGAGCCGACCTCAGATTCGACGGTTCGACGCTCAAACTTGTTGCGTCAAGCGCGGGCATTCCGTCGCCGGCAAGCGGTATTGCCATTACGACAGCGGGCAACGTCGGCATCGGAACCGGAACTCCGGCGACCAAGCTGCACGTCGAAAGTCCCGGATTCGCTGAAATCGCCATCAGAAGCACAAACGAGCGGGCGATTCTGTCGCTCACCAACAGTCTTAACCCACAAGGTTATACCTGGACGTTGGAAAGCGGCGTCGGCGGCAACTTCCCCAGTTTGTTCGGCATTTACAATCGCAATGTGAACAAACCCGGACTGACGATTGATGGCAACTTGTTGGTTTCCGTCAAAGCATTGCAAATCACCGGCGGCGCAGATTTCGCTGAAAACTTCGACGTCCGAACGCCCAGCTCAAACGCCGTCAATTCCACAGCGCCAGAAATTCAACCGGGCATGGTCGTCGCAATTGATCCAATCAATCCCGGCAAACTGGAAATCAGTCGTCGCGCTTACGACCATCGTGTCGCGGGCATCATCAGCGGAGCAGGCGACGTGAAACCCGGAATGATGATGGGGCAAACAGGCACGCTGGCCGATGGCAAATATCCGGTGGCGTTGAGCGGGCGCGTTTATGTCTGGGTTGACGCCACGCGCGGAGCCGTTCGTCCGGGCGATTTGTTGACCACTTCGCCGACACCCGGCCATGCAATGAAAGCCGGCAACTTGGTCAAGGCTCAGGGCGCGATCATCGGCAAGGCGATGACTGCACTGAAATCGGGTAAAGGCCTGGTGCTGGTGCTGGTCACGTTGCAATGAACTGAATAAAGAAGTTCAGAGTTCCGACTTCAGTCGGTCTACTTTGTCCGCCAAATAAACCGGCTAAAGCCGGAACTCTAAACAATGGAGGCCAGTTATGAATCTGCAATTATCAAAACAATTCGTAATCAGTTTGGCGTTTACGCTGACGTTTATCTGGGCTTGTGCGATTCCAACCCAGGCTCAACCTACTCCCGCGACATCGGCTCAAACCGATCAGTTCAAACCCAAACAGAACATCACGCCCGGATTCAAGATTGTCAGTGGCGACATTCAAGTTCCGCTGAAACATTCACCGGAAGCAAGTTTTGAACGCAACTTGTGGCTAAACGGAATTGTGTTTTACGAATTCGACGCCAACGTCATTCAGGCCAATCGAGACGCGATGCTGGCGGCAATGAACGAATGGAGCAGAATCAGCGGCGTCGTCTTCCGCGCGGGCAGAGGTCGTTTTGGAATAGTGGAAATTTACATCCACATTCAGAATTCGACGGGCAACAACTCCGCGCTGGGCATGATTCTCGGCGGACAGATTTTGAATATGAGCAGTTGGGGGTCGCGTTTCATCATCGTGCATGAGCTTGGGCATGCGCTGGGCCTGCATCACGAACACGAACGTCCGGATCGAGATTTGTTTGTGGCAGTCATCGGCGGAAACATCCAATCCGGTCTGGGAAATCAGTTCACGAAATTGCCGAACGGGACTCCGATTTACGGACCTTACGACTTTGATTCGATCATGCATTATGACCGGTGTTCGTTTTCAACCGCTTGCCCTGCCGGGGCAACCTGCAATTGCACGGTCAGTCAGGAAACGATTCAGGTGCTGGGTTCTAACAACGCAACCTGGCAATCCAAGATCGGACAACGCGACCACATCAGCTATTTGGACGGGATCACGATTGGGTCTCTTTACCCGCGCGGCGATTTCCGCTTCGTTGATGCGACCAACACTGGAACTCAAAACGGCAGCTTCTTGCAGCCTTACCAGCGGCTTTCAACCGGCATCAACGCAACGCCGAGCGGCGGAACATTATGGATTCAACCAGGCTTGTATCGAGGTGTTGGGTTATTGAGTAAACGCATGACGCTACGCGCGCCATTGGGCGGAGTCACCATTCAACCGATTCAGGGCGTAGCTGGCGGCCTGACAGTCGCTACGGTTTCCGCCGCCAGCTACAACGGCGAACTGGCGGCGGAATCCATCGTCGCGGCTTTTGGCGAAGGTTTGGCCGCGAACGTGACGTTGGCGACGTCGGTGCCGTTGCCGACAACGCTCGGCGGCGTGACGGTGAAGGTCAAAGACAGCGCGGGAACTGAACGCGACGCCCCGCTGTTCTTCGTCTCGCCGTCGCAGATCAATTATCAGGTTCCGGCAGGCGCAAGCGTCGGGGAAGCTCAGCTTGGCGTTTACAACGGCGATAAATTGATTGCCACCGGCACAATCCCAATCGTCACGGCTTCACCCGGATTGTTTTCGGCCAACTCCAGCGGACAGGGAGTTCCGGCGGCCACGTTGTTGCGCGTACGTGGTGACGCGCAACTTTACGAACCGGTCGCGCGGTACGACGCACAACTGCAACAGTTCGTCCCCGTGCCGATTGACCTGGGGCCGGAAAGCGATCAGGTCTTTTTGATTTTGTTCGGCACTGCGTTTCGCGCAGCAGGCACAGACGGAGTGCGGGTGATGATCGGCGAGGAGGAAGCAGAAGTGCTTTACGCCGGCCTCACGCCTGGCTTTGTCGGTTTGGATCAGGCCAACGTCCGAGTCCCACGCAGCCTGATTGGAAAAGGCGAAGTCAGCGTTGTGCTGACGGCTGACAACCGGACGGCCAATGCCGTAACGCTACTCATTCGCTGAAGATCGGCAATTCTCAGTTTGGCCGATTGTACGGTCAAACTGAGAATTGCTGCTTCATCCTATTTCTTTTCTTCTTGGCGACTTTGCGTGACCGACTCGCCAAAACTCAACCAGCCTTTGCCGCATTCTCAGCTCGACATAGAATGGCGTTCTCCCAAATTCAAGAACTCAACCGCAAGCCTGGAGAACGCCATGCACGTACGGAAGATTGCGAGCTTCACTCGGAATCACTCATCTGCAAACAACCGTCAGAAGTTACTGGTTTGTCTGGCCGCTTTCGGTTTGGCAGCGGCGCTGTTTCCCGACCAAATGCGAGCGCGGCTCAATTCCCAATCCAATGAAATTCGCTCGCTGACCGTGAGCGTTTCCCTTGAGCGCGAAATGGCGGGCGGCCAATCGCACAGTTACCGCATCACGCTGGCAGAAGGGCAATATCTGGAAGCGATTGTCGAACAGCGCGGAATTGACGTTGTGGTCATTGTCGTTGCGCCCGATGGGCAAAAGCTTCTTGAAGTGGACAGCCCGAACGGCACGCAAGGCCCTGAACCGGTTTGGGTTATTGCTGAAACCGCCGGTGAATATCGTCTGGAAGTTCGTTCGCTGGAAAAGAACGCCGCCGCCGGACGATATGAAGTTCTGGTCAAGCAACTCCGCGCTCCGACAGAACAAGATCGGTCGCGCATCTCCGCCTTGCGCGCGTTCGGGGAAGCCAGTCAATTGCGCCAGCAAGGAACAGTCGAAGCCGTGCGCCAGGCCGTCGCCAAATACCAGGAATCATTGCCGGGCTGGCAGCTTGCACAAGATCAAGTGAAAGAAGCCGAAACACTGAGCAATCTGGGATTTCTTTATTTCAACTACCTGGGCGACGTACCGAAAGCGCGGGAGTATCACGAACGCGAATTGCCGTTGCGGCGTATGACTGGAAACCAGGAGGCTGAAGCGGTGGCGCTCAATAATCTCGGTCAAATCTATTTTTCGCTCGGCGAGATGCAAAAGGCGCTCGATAACTACAACCAATCTCTGACGCTGCGCCGGGCAAGACAGGATCGGCATGGTGAAGCCGTCGTCCTGGATCATCTGGGGCAGGTTTACAGCCGAATGGGGCAATTGCAACCGGCGGTGGAACATCAGCAACGGGCGCTGGCGATCTTTCGCGCCTTGAACGAAGCTCGGCACACTGGCGTCGCGCTGGCCAACCTCAGCGACACGCTGGCACGAATGGGCGAGTATGAAAAAGCATTGGAATTCGACCAGGAAGCAATCACTCTGATGCGCGCGGTCAAGGATCAGCTTCAGGAAGCGATTTTTCTCAACAACGCAGGAGCCATTTATTTCAATCTGGGCGAATGGCGAAAGGCGCTTGATTCCTATCAACAGGCGCTGGCGCTCCATCGAAAATCGGGCAACCGCCAGCAGGAAGCTTATACGCTGACCAACATCGGCTCGGTCGCCGTTCTGCTTTCGGAATACGATCAATCGCTGGATAACTTGCGCCAGGCGCTCTCGCTCCATCGTGCCGCCGGCGCGCGCCGGGGCGAGGCGGTAACCTTGTTTCAACTCGGCGTGGTTTACCGATTGACCGGCAAACCACAGCAAGCGATGGAATCTTTGGAACTTGCGCTGGCGTTAAGCCAGGCGGTCGAAGACCCCGATCTGGAAGCGAGAATACTCGACACACTTTCGCTGGTTGCGCTGGAACTCGGCGATCTGCCTGCCGCTCGCCAATTCGGCGAAAGCGCAATTGAACTGACTGAATCCATCCGCGCCACAGTCACCGCCGGACAATCCCGCTCCGCATTTCTGGCCTCGAAGCAAGGCTTTTACGAACATTACATTGATCTGTTGATGCAGATGCCTAACGCGCCAAATGCCGAACGAAACGACGTTGCCGCTCTCAAGGTGAGCGAGCAAGCCAGAGCGCGCAGCCTGTTAGAGCTTTTAGCCGAAGCCCGAACGAACATCCGCCAGGGAGTGGACGCATCGTTGCTGACCCGGGAGCAGACCTTGCAACAACGGCTCAACGTCAAAGCCGAAACCCAAACCAGATTGCTGAGCGAAAAACACACCGACGCTCAAGCCGCGACACTCGCCACAGAAATCACCTTACTGACCAATCAATTACAAGACATCGAAGCGCAAATCCGCGCTGCCAGTCCGCGTTACGCCGCACTGACTCAGCCGCAACCGTTGAAAGCATCGGAGATTCAATCATTGCTGGACGATGACACTTTGCTGCTGGAATTTTCGCTGGGAGAAACCAGCAGCTATTTATGGTTGGTTTCGCCGGATTCAATCAGCAGTCATCGCTTGCCGCCACGCGCAGAGATTGAACGAGTCGCGCGCAAAGTTTACGAATCGCTGACCGCTCGCCAACCGCAGCCGGGCTTGACCGAATCACAACAAGCCGAGCGAGTAAAAACCGCCGAAGCCGAATTCAGTTCCCAAGCAGCGGCGCTCAGCCAAATATTGTTTGCGCCTGTTGCGGCGCAACTCGGCAATAAACGGTTGGTGATTGTGGCTTCTGGCGTTTTGGAATATCTGCCGTTCGGAGCGTTGCCGGAACCTCAATCAACAAACGATCCGCAATCGAAGCCGATGATCTTTCAACACGAAATCGTCAATTTGCCGTCGGCATCGGTGTTGGCAGCGTTACGGCGCGACGCGGCTTCGCGCCAGCCAGCAACCAAAACCGTAGCCGTGTTGGCTGATCCGGTATTCGCCGCCAACGATCCGCGCTTGGCTGCCGCCAGAACTGCTAAGCCCAAATCCGCAGTGGCTTCGAGTCAAAGTACGATCAACTCCGAACCTGCCGTAACTGAATTGAACCGCGCGATGAGAAGCTTCGGCGAACGCGGCGATTTGGCGCGGCTGCCGTTTTCGCGTGAAGAAGCCGATACCATTTTGTCGTTCGCTCCGAATGGAAAAGGTTTCAAGGCGCTGAGCTTCGCCGCCAATCGAACGACAGCGACAAGCTCCGAACTGGCTCAATACCGCATCGTCCATTTCGCCACTCACGGTTTGCTGAACAGCGAACACCCGGAACTTTCCGGGTTGGTGTTTTCGCTGGTGGACGAATCAGGAAAATCACAAGACGGTTTTTTGCGGCTGCACGAGATTTACAACTTGCGATTGCCTGCCGACTTGGTTGTGCTGAGCGCCTGCCAAACTGCTCTGGGAAAACAGATCAAAGGCGAAGGCGTGGTCGGATTAACTCGCGGATTTATGCATGCGGGAACTCCGCGCGTGGTGGCCAGTTTGTGGCAGGTCAACGATTTGGCAACGGCTGAATTGATGAAGCTGTTTTATCGAGGAATGCTGAAAGACGGCCAACGCCCGGCGGCGGCTTTGCGCGCGGCGCAATTGGAAATGATGAAACAACGGCGCTGGGCTTCGCCGTATTTTTGGGCGGCCTTCACGCTGCAAGGCGAATGGCGGTAATCAAAAACGGTAAACCTTATCGCGTAGAAAATTTGAAAACAGTTGTGGAGCGATACATCGCTCCTTTTTTCAGCACGGTCGAAGGAAACTGCGGCTTGTTGGGCGAATCGGGAAAGTGCTGAGTTTCCAAACACAGCCCACCGTAACGCGGATAAGCTTGTCCACCTTTACCTTTGATGCTGCCATCGAATCCGTTGCTGGTGTAAAAGATCACGCCGGGTTCGGTGGTGAAAGTTTCCATCACTCGCCCGGTCGTCGGTTCATAAACTTTGGCGGCCAAACTCAACACACCCGGTTTATGGTTCAACTCAAAGCTGTGGTCATAACCGCGTCCAAGCACGATTTGCGGATCAGACGAATTGATCTCCGCGCCGATGGCTTTCGGCCTGCGGAAGTCGAAAGGCGTGCCTGCGACCGCTTTGAACTCTCCAGTCGGAATCAGTTTGTCGCCCGCAACCAGCGTGCGCTGGGCGTTGATCTGCAATTCGTGCTGCCGCACGTCGCCCGTTCCCGCCAGATTGAAGTAAGAATGATTGGTTAGATTGACGATGGTGTCTTTGTCTGTGGTCGCGCGGTAATCAATCTTCAAGGCATTGTCGTTCGTCAGCGTGTAAGTCACCGTCACCGTTAGATTGCCCGGATAACCTTCCTCGCCGTCTTTGCTGAGGTAATTCAATTCCAGAACTGCGCCGTCTTTGCTGGCCAGTGGTTTGGCTTGCCAGACAACTTTGTCAAAACCTTTGCGCCCGCCGTGAATGTGATTGCCTCCGCTGTTTGGCGCAAGCTGGTGTTCGACGCCATTCAACGTGAATTTGGCATTAGCGATGCGATTGCCGAAACGCCCCACGAGCGCGCCGAACATCGGATTGCGCTTCACGTATTCGGCCAGCGTGTCGTAACCCAGGACAACATCGCCCAACTGCCCTTTGCGATCCGGGACTTTGAGCGAAACGACAATGCCGCCGTAATTCGTGA
>JAGNMH010000839.1 GCA_017991275.1 Acidobacteriota bacterium | reverse complement strand
TCAACACTCCGGCCATTGCCACAGCCGCCAATCCCGCCGTTGTCGCCCGGACGCCCAAAGCCGCTACGCCTTCGTTGAACAGAATGCGGCGCAACAAATCCGGCGGGTTGATGCCCAATCGTTTGCGCGATTGCCCGGCCAGAAAGCTGAGGAAAACAAAATCTCGCAACGGACTGTCTGGCGGCTGCTCCCTGAACAGCCGGTAAAAACTGCGATGTTGCCGCCATTGTTTGTACTTCTCCGAAATGTTGTGTTTGAAGGCTTTCCACTTTTCCTGCGGCGGTTCAGGTTCGGCAAAATCCAGAGTCAGCGGTTTGGTAATGTCTTTGGTGATGTGGGCCAACAGTTCTGTGATGATGCGGCGGACGCTGCGATCCTGTTCGGCGGTGAAGCTGGCAATCAATCGGTCGCGCATCCAATCTGGCATCCGTCCAAATCGAAACCACGGCAACCGCACCAATCGCAAAACGCTTTCCGCCCAATCTTTGTCTTGTGTCGGTAGCCCGCGCGTAAACAAGGGCTTTGTCCCCGCAGCCACGCCCCCTTGCTCACGCGCGGGGTACTGACACGCGCCAGCCAACTGCCACTCACCAGCCAATCGCCCGCCCAGATACAGCGTGATTTCCCATTTGATTTGCGGATATACCGCGCAAGCCGACAGCCACAACCAACCGTCTTCGCCCAAATAGCTTTTGATCTGGGCGCATAGTTTTTCTATGACTTCGGGTTTGGGTTCGCGGCTGTCCAACCAGCGTTCGGCGTCGCGGGCAATCAATTGCGGAAACTTCGCCGCGTCATCTGTGTGGAGTTCTGGCGACAAATCGAAGTTCAACAGATTGGCCAGCGCCGCCAGCCCTTCGGTTTTGGCCGGAATCAGCGTGAAGCCGTAATCTTCGGCCAGAGTGAATTCGCGATATCCCCACGCGGCAGGCGATTCCGGCGTCAGCAAAACGCGCTGCTCCCAATAATCAAACTGCTCCAACCAATGGCCGGGTTCTCCGGTGAAAGGATTGAAAAAACCTTCGGCGTCAGAAAACACCAGCAAACGATGGTCTGGATAACGCGAAGCCAGTTCATGCAATGTGATGACCGGCGACAACGGCTTGGGTTCGCGCACCGTTCGCGGGTCATCCTGAAAATAAAACTGGTCAACATAAACGTGATCCGCTCCCAACCGTTTGGCCAGTTCGTCGGCCAGCTTGGCCTGGCCGTCGTGAACGCTGGCTCGGTCAATCAGCAACAGATATTCGGGGGCAAGGCGGCGCGCGGAATACACAGGCGTGACCACGCCTTTTCGGATGGTAGCGTCAACTGTGGCCGTCACATCCAAATCGTGGTGCGAAGTCAGACGATGTCGCCGCAATTCCTGAGCGGCACGGCGAAACGGCGACGACACGAACATCGGAGCGTCTTCGCGTTCAAACGTGACTTTGTGCAATTGCGGATTCCCGCTGGTTTCCAGCTTTCGCAACATCATCCGGCGACGAATCCACCGCCACAACAAAAACGCCGCCAACAACATCAACGGAATCAGCGCAGCCAAAATCGGTCGCCAATAATTCGGAGACTCGACTGGCTTGGCTTCATCTTTCGGAACAGTTGGCAAGTCAGGCGTCGGAGTTGGAGTTGGCGGCGGTGGAAGCGTCACATCTTCAGGCGGTCTAGCCTGCAAAGTAATCGGCGTCGTGACAGGATTTTTCAGCAACACCAAGCGCGTTTCCAAATAATGCTCAATGTGCGCGGCAGTAAGCTGTTCGACTGTGGTTGAACCAAGCCATTCGTAAACTCGAATCTGATACTTGAAGGAAAATTTGCCGTCGGCGTCGGTCGTCGTTTTCTGACCTAAAAAGCTGACTTCGGCTCCGGGCAATTCTTTGTTGCCGTTCTGGCTGAAAACCTGACCGGTCAATTCGCGGTCAAGTTTGAACATCAACACCGTCGTCAACAACGCCGACAGAGCCAACGCAGCCGCCGCGCTCCAGGCTGGATGGCGGCGAATCCAGTTGAACACGTCGGCAATGGTCAGCGGCTGTTTGGGTTGAACGGATTCAATCGGCGGCGGAGCTTCGGCCAATTCCGCCTGCTTAATCTCTTCGATCTGTTTGACCAGATTGGGCTTTCGGCTGAGCCAGGAATCGAACAACTGCGGAAACTGTTCCTGCTCCGTCGGGTTGGAGCAGAAAATCGGCCCCAACAGGGCTTTCCATTTGCGCGGGTCTTCGGGCAAACGGCCTTCGGTCAGCAGCGCGATCATCAAATCTTCGGCGGCGATGTATTGCTGCAAACCGATATTGAACCGCTCTCGGCGCAGTTGCTCGGCCAGATCAATAATGTCTTCGGGTTTGAAACTGTGTTCGGCCATAAGAGTCCGATTCTTTGGCGACCGTTCGCGTCTTTGTCCAGTCAGGGACGGTTGAATTTAGGCAGGTCGTTTGACGGCCTGCATGGGCAATCACAACATTCTTCGTCCCGTCAGGGACGGTTGAATTTAAGCAGGTCGTTTTACGGCCTGCATGGGCAATCACAACATTCTTCGTCCCGTCAGGGACGGTTGAATTTAAG
>JAGNMH010000838.1 GCA_017991275.1 Acidobacteriota bacterium | reverse complement strand
CCACAGTCGCAACCACGATCAAAGCGATGACGACTAAAATGATTTTGCCAACTGCTTCGCCCATAACAAAAGCCTCCTTTTACATGGCAGATTAGGTTTAAGAGTAATGTTGAACCTTGTTGCAACTCGCCATACGCGACTGCGAGCGGCGATGTTTCAGCAAATTCAACTCCTTCGATTACAATCGCCGCCGTGACCAAATCCTATCGCCAACTGATTGAACAAGCAGACACGCTGACGGCGACACTGTCTTCACGTTACTCTGAACATCTGGTTTGCCGCTCCGGTTGCAGCGGATGCTGCCACCATCATTTGTCTGTCTTTGCCGTTGAAGCCGCGAGCATCAGGGCTGCCATCGAAGCCTTACCGGATTCGCTTCGTGTTCAGTTGAAGGCGCGAGCTTGCGAAACGTTGGAACTTGAAGCGCGGAGCGAATCAGTAGCTTGCCCGATGTTGATTGACGACCGCTGCTCGATTTACGAATCGCGCCCGCTGATTTGCCGTACTCAAGGTTTGCCGCTGCTGATCGAAGCCGAAGACGGACAGCCGGAAGTGGATTTTTGCCCGCTGAATTTTACGGCTGAAGACGCCGTTGACGATCTGAACGAAGATCATTTGGTTCCGCTGGATGAGTTGAACTTCAAATTGGCGCTGGTGAATTTGCAGCATTGCCGAGAGCAGGGAATCGCTGACGAATTGAGCGGCCAGCGATTGCCAATGGCTGAAATCATTTTGCGACCTCAACTTTCAACTTCCGAATCTCAAATCTCAAATTTCAAATCTCAGATTTGAAACCCAAACAGGAGACCCAATTGAAAGCCAAACTCATTTTGTTTTGCTTGTTCTTGATCTTGTCCGTGTCAGGCTTCGCCCAGACTTCGCCCGCCGCCGCAGCCGCGAAAAATTATCGCCAGACGCACGAACACGAAATCATGACTGAGTACATGAATCTGCTTTCGATTCCGAACGTAGCTTCGGACAAGGCGAACATTGGTCGCAACGCCCAGGCGATTTTGCAGATGCTGGAACGCCGAGGCGTGAAGAGCCAACTGCTGGAAGTTCCCGAAGCTCCGCCGGTTGTTTACGGAGAAATTCTGACGCCGGGCGCGACTCGGACTTTGATTTTTTACGCGCATTACGACGGCCAGCCGGTCGAGCCAGCCAAGTGGGTCGGTGGCGATCCGTTCAAACCCATGCTGCGTTCGGCGGCAATTGATGCAGGCGGCAAAGACATTCCGTTCCCGGCCAAAGGTCAGCCGTTCAATCCCGAATGGCGGTTGTATGCGCGCTCGACCGGCGACGACAAAGCTCCGATGATTGCGATTTGTGCCGCGCTGGATGCGTTAAAAGCCAGCAGTATCGCCATCAACTCCAACATCAAGTTTTTCTTTGAAGGTGAAGAAGAAGCCGGTTCGCCGCATCTGGAAAAGATCGTCGAAAAATACCGCGACCTGTTGAAAGCCGACGCCTGGCTGATTTGCGACGGCCCGGTGGATCAAACGCGAGCGCAGCAGGTTTATTTCGGCGCGCGCGGAGTCACAGGTTTTGAAATCACTGTTTACGGCCCGCGCCGAGAATTACACAGCGGCCATTACGGCAACTGGGCGCCGAACCCGGCGTTGATGCTGTCGAAATTGCTGGCTTCGATGAAGGACGACGATGGTCGAGTGCTGGTCAAAAACTTTTACGACGGTATTGAACCTTTGAGCGAAACCGAAAAACGCGCCTTTGCCGAAACGCCCGACAATGATGCGCTGCTCAAACGAGAACTCGGTTTGGGGTGGAGCGAAGGGGCAGGGAAGAAGCTGCCGGAATTGATCAATCTGCCTTCGTTGAACATTCGCGGTTTCGTCAGTTCATCGGTTGGAGCGACTGCGCGCAATGTCGTGCCTTCGACGGCAACGGCTTCGCTGGATATTCGACTGGTCAAAGGCGTGAATTACGCAGCGGCGGTGGATAGAGTCATCGCGCACATTCGCGCTCAGGGCTATTACGTAGTTGAATCCGACCCTGACGACGCGACCCGGTTGAAGTATCCGAAAGTTGCCAAAGTCATTCGGCAAGAAGGTTACAACGCATCCAAAACCTCGATGGATTTGCCGATTTCTAAAGCCATCGTCGCCGCCGTCGAAAGCGCGCACGGCAAAGTTATCAAAATGCCTACGCTGGGCGGCAGCGTGCCACTTTACATTTTCACCGACAACCTGAAAACGCCCTGCATAGGCATTCCAATCGCTAACCACGACAACAACCAACACAGCGCCAACGAAAACATTAGATTGCAAAATCTGTGGGATGGAATCGAAACGATGGCGGTTTTGCTTACTGTTAGATGATCGGTCGATTCTGCCGCAGATTAAACAGAGGAACGCAGATCAGGGGAAAGAAAGGATTGAATCTGTCTTGTTCTAAGTTGAAATAATCAGCCGCAGATAACGCAGAGGAACGCAGATCAGGGGAAAGAAAGGATTGAATCTGTCTTGTTCTAAGTTGAAATAATCAGCCGCAGATAACGCAGAGGAACGCAGATCAGGGGAAAGAAAGGATTGAATCTGTCTTGTTCTA
>JAGNMH010000152.1 GCA_017991275.1 Acidobacteriota bacterium | reverse complement strand
CTATCGCGATGTGTGGTTTCCCGATCGACCAGCAGCGCCAGGCGTTCATCGAACGAAAGGCGCTGGACCTCGGATTGCTCCAGTTGCTGCGTATAGGCGTCAGCCATTCCGTTCAGCTTCAGCGAACGCAGCGCGTGGATGGTCGGTTGATTGAGCATCTTGCGGTTCTCCTTATGGATTGGATCATTGGTAATAGTCCGAGCCGCGAATGTTTTCGTGGCCCGGAAATGGCAATTCCGCCATTCTTCTTTATCACGACCGAATTCGGCGATCTCCGGATAACTCTCCGCTGCGCAAATCGTCGCCAAGACCGCAATGACCAGAATATCTTGCAGCGAATGCAGCTTCGTCCGCTCAATACGCGGGTCGCTGATTTGTCCTAACCGGAACACTAATCGGCTTTTTGCATCTTCTTCCATTGGCACAACATACAACGTTCTCCAGATTGGCAAAATTAAGATGCGTTGGCCCTAAAGCCGAGTTTGCATTGTCTTGATTATCGAATTGCTCGCGCTTACCCTTCGCGTCATGTCAACCGCGATTATTTATTCTGATGATTACCTGAAACACGATACAGGCGATCACCCCGAATGCCGCGAACGTTATCGCGTTGTGCTCAATGGTTTGATGACTGATGAAGACAGGTGGCAAAGCTTTATCAAGCTTGAGCCTCGCCCGGCGACCGATGAAGAGTTGGAGCGATGTCACACTGCGCGTTCGATTGCTCGGATTCATCAAGCCTGTCAGCAGGCGACAATGTTCGAACAAGTGAATCTCGACGCTGACACTGTGGTTTCGGAGCATTCGGATGTGGCTGCGAGATTGGCTGCGGGCGGGGCTTGTCGGGCAGTTGACGCCGTAATGTCCGGCGAGGCCAAAAGCGCGTTTGTTGCTTGTCGTCCTCCGGGGCATCACGCGACTGTCGGTCAGGCCATGGGCTTTTGTCTTTACAACAATGTAGCCGTCGCCGCGCGTTATGCCCAGGCCGTTTACCCGGATCAGATTAAACGAGTTTTGATAGTTGATTTCGACGTGCATCACGGCAACGGGACTCAGGATATTTTTTACGCTGATCCATCGGTTTTTTATTACAGCCTGCACCAGTATCCGTGGTATCCCGGCACAGGCGGAGCAAATGAACGCGGCACGCGCGAAGGTGAAGGCTTTACGTTGAACACGCCGGTTCACGCCGGGACTTCGGCGGAAGATTATCTGCGTATGTTCGAGCAAGGCCTGGAATCTGCGATGAAAACACTAACACCCGATCTGGTCATCATCTCGGCGGGGTTTGACGCTCACACGGCTGATCCGCTGGGACAGTTGATGTTGACGGATGAAAGCTACGCGCGAATGACCCGACGGCTGAAAGAAGCTGCCGGAAGTTCCGGCAAAGGTCGTGTGGTTTCCTGTCTGGAAGGTGGTTACAACCTGCGAACGATGGGAGAAACCGTCAGAAATCACGTCGCGGGTTTGGCGCCATAAACTTGCTGGAATAAGCCAGCCAAAGGTGGCCATTCTTTTATCGGCGTAAAAAATACTTTGCAATTTCCCGGTTTGCCTTTGTCTTGCTGATGATTGCGGAGTTAGAATTGCCTGCGACAGTTACCCCCTGTCGAAAAATCGTTGGTTTTAGGAAGTTAAGGAGGCCGTTATGACCAGATTCGCTAAAATTTTTGTCGCCGCTTTTGCGCTGCTTTCACTGGCGTCAATCGCGGTCAATGCTCAACATCTGATTTCCACCAAGGCTGGATTCGTCAATCGTTCTGAAGGCAAGGTTTTCATTTTGCGCGCAGACAGCGAAGACGGCGCTAAAGGCCGCGTTTCGCTCGGCACTCAAATGCGCGACGGCGACCGCATAATCACTGAAGCTGACAGTTACGCCGAAGTCCTGCTCAGCCCTGGTTCTTACCTGCGAGTAAATGAAGGCAGCGAAATTCGCGCCATCAGCACTTCTTTGTCAGAGGCCAGATTTGAAATCCTAAAAGGTTCTGCCATTGCCGAAGTGGCAACTGCGCTTGAGCAAGTAACGGCTATCAGCAAAAAAGCTCCGCTGGAAATCATCACTCCGCACGGCGTGGTTTCGATTGCCAAAGACGGTCTTTACCGCTTTGACACCATCGAACAGAACACGCTGGTTCAAGTCCGCCAGGGTGAGTTGTTTATCGGCGACCGCGACCGTTTTCTGGCTGGCAGAGCGACCAAGATCAGCCGAGGAAACGCTGTCAAGTTGGTTGGCGGTGCGGTTAGCAAATCCGACATTGCCAAAGTCAATAAAGATGTTTCTGACAAGTTCGACGCCTGGAGTTTCAACCGTGCCAACACGCTGATGGCTGCCAACGTTTCGGCGTTGCGACGTTCGCGGACGATGAGCGCAATGAATTACGGCTGGTTGTACGATTCTTTCTACAACTGCTACACGTTCATTCCGCGTAACGGTCTTTGGTATTCACCTTATGGCTTTGGTTTTTTCAATTCTTACAGTGGCCTGCTTTATTACTGGCCTTATGGTTACAACCCTTACTATTATGGAAACCCCTATGGTAATGGTGGCAGCAGTGGAGGCGGAGGCAGCGCCAATCTGCCCAGCCGAGTAATTGCAGGTAATGACCGGGCGCCGATTCAACGGTCAATCGAAAGCCGCAGAATAGACAACAGTCCTTCGTTTAACGACAGAGGATTCGGCAACGCCGATGTTGGCTCTCGCTCAATTTCAACTTCATCGTCCGGCACGGTTTCCACAATTTCGACTGCGGCGCCTACTCGCACTGAAAGTTCAAGCAGCAGTGACAGCCGTCCGAGTGCGCCAACCAGGCCGTAATAGTTGCGCGGCGGCTTCACAAATTTTGCCGGGGTAATGCGGCAAGACAAGAGAGGGTTGAGTTGAACATTGAGTTCGGCTCAACCCTCAAAATTTTTCAGGCAATGCCGCGGGTGTCTCAAGGTTTTAGCCAAATTTGACGCCAGGAAAACGCGATTGCTATCATCCGCCATCAATTCCGAATTTTCAGCAGCACATTTATCTTCATTTCAATTTGTTCAAGGAGAACTCAAAAAACAATCATGTCAGACACACCTAAAATGACTTTTGCGATGATCAAACCGGACGCCGTTCGTGCCGGTAACGCAGGCAACATCATCCAACGAATTACCGATAATGGGTTCAAAGTGCGGGCAATGAAACTGGTTCATATGTCGAAACCAGTGGCTGAGGGCTTTTACGCCGTTCATAGCGAACGCCCGTTTTTTGGAGAACTGGTTGAGTTCATGACCAGCGGCCCAACCGTCGTCCTGGCGCTGGAAAAAGAAAACGCCGTCCAGGCCTGGCGCGATTTGATGGGGCCGACCGATTCCACCAAAGCTCCGAAAGGCACCATTCGCGGCGATTTCGGAACCAGCATGGGCGAAAATGCATCGCACGGTTCTGATTCACCTGAAAACGCGAAGATCGAATTGAGCTATTTTTTCAATGCAACCGAATTTTGCTAAATCGGTAACAACGAATAGGCAGGGTGAACAGTAGATTCAACGGATGAGAGCCATTCAGCGAATCTTAAAAGCCCTGCCTATTTTCTTTTGACCCACCAATGCCAATTCTAGAAGCTTGCAACGTCACACGCGAATATCAAATGAAGGCAGAAAACGTCCGTGCGCTTTCTGGAGTGTCAGTTTCCATTGAGCGCGGCGAATTTGCTGCGATGCTGGGCACCAGCGGTTCCGGCAAATCAACGCTGCTGAATCTGTTCGGCGGATTGGATCGGCCTACCGGGGGCGAAATCCTGTTTGACGGCAAAAGCCTAGCGCCGCTGACTTCCTGGGAAATGTCGCGTTACAGGCTGCGCAGCGTTGGGATGATTTTTCAGAGCTTCAATCTGATTCCGACAATGACCGCGCAGGAAAATGTTTCGTTGGCGTTGGCCTTCGCCGGGTTGAGCAAAAGTGAACGCAATACGCGTTCGTTGAAACTGCTTGACCGCGTTGGACTGTCTCAACGCGCGGATCATCTGCCTTCGGAACTTTCCGGCGGAGAACAGCAGAGAGTCAGCATAGCGCGCGCCATCGCCAATGAACCTCAGGTGTTGCTGGCCGACGAGCCGACAGGCAATTTGGACAGCAATCGCGCTGCCGAAGTCATAGGTTTGCTGGATGAAATGCGCCAGCGCGATGGCAAAACAATCGTGCTGGTGACTCACGATCAAGAACTGGCCGCCAGATACGCGACCAAGATCGTCAAACTGAAAGACGGAAAAGTTATGGAGGGCGGGATATGAACTTTGCCGACATTATCGCTCTCGCTTTGAGGAATCTGCGCCAGGCCAAATTGCGAACGGCGCTGACAGTCATAGGTGTCATTGTCGGTGTCGCAGCGATTGTGACGATGGTCAGTTTCGGCGTCGGATTGCAGCAAAACATTATTGCTCAGGCGTTTTCGCGATTGGACGCATTCACTTCGATCACTGTGCTGGGGGCGGACGCTGATGATCTGCTGGCGATGAGCGAGGGGCGGGTCGCAATGAACGATGACGAAGAAGATGCCTCAAAACCCGAAGCCGATTCGACTCCCGAAGCCGCAACATCTGCAGAGAATGGCGCTCCTGCCAGACCAAGAAGAGTCCTGAACGATGCAACGATCGAAGAGATCAAGAAGCTTGACGGCGTAAAGTTTGCAGCCCCGATTCTGACCTTTAACTGTTATACGCGTTTTGACGGCCGCACGCGCTTTCAGACGATTGCCGGAGCGTCGGTTGGCGACGATCCACGCTTGCGTAACTTTTTGGCCGGAACCGCGCTGAATGGCGATAATTCCAACGAAGCTGTCATAGGCGAAAATTTCCTGTCGGCATTTTCTCCTGAAGCCTTTCGCCGTCGCCGTAATCGTCGCGGCGGGCCGCCAAACGGCGGCGGGCCGTTTCAAACCGTTTCCACCAAAAGCGACGCGGAACGTCAGCTTGATGCTCAAGCAGTCATTGGCAAAGAAATAACTCTGTTGTCGTTGCCAGGCTCAGGCTCTGGTTCAGGCGGTGGAGCCAGCATCTTTGGCATCCCACTGTTCGGTTCGACTTCAGGCGGGGCAAGCTCTCAACCAGGAGATGATGGTCGTTATGAAAAACACGGTTTCCGCATTGTCGGAGTGTTAAAGAATGAAGGCGGAGTGAATTTCAGCCCGTTTGGCAACGCCAACCTTTTTATTCCAATGGAACAGGCCAAACTTCTGCGCGATGCCAACCTGCCGCCCATTGAACGTATGGGCGACGCTTTGACAGGCCAATCCGGTTATAGAGCCATTGAACTGCGCGTGGCCGACCCCAGCCGAATCAAACCCGTCACCAAAAAAGTCGAGGAACTTGGATTCAGAGCGTTTTCAGTGACGAGTCAACTGGAAGAAATCGAACGCATCTTTCTGATTATCAACAGCAGCCTGGCTTTGCTTGGCGGCATAGCTTTGCTGGTCGCTTCGTTTGGCATCTCGAATACCATGATTATGTCCATCCGCGAACGGACGCGCGAAATTGGAATCATGAAAGCCATCGGCGGTTCAGACGGCGAGATCATGCGAATCTTTTTTGTAGAAGCCAGTTTGATCGGTTTGCTGGGTGGGGCGTTGGGCGTGCTTGCCGGTTGGGGAGTGGATCGAGTCGCGAACGTGCTGGCCAATCAATGGATAACGCGGCAAACCGGACAGGCGTTGCGTTACGTCGAGTTCTTTTCCATTCCCTGGTACTTGTGGACCGGAGCGATTCTTTTTGCCGTCGTCATCAGTTTGTTAGCCGCAATCTATCCGGCCAGAAACGCAGCCAAAGTTGATCCGATCAAGGCTCTGCGTTACGAATGAGAGCCGGTTTAGGCCTCTCTGACAATCACCGCGTCTTCAACGTGCGGGTTGCTGTGCATTGTGATGTGAACCGGGCAGCGTCCCGCGATGTAAAGCAATCGCTCTTTCTGTTCTTCTGTTACGTCGCCTGTGACGTAAATCAATCTGCTGATGTGTTGAATTTCCTTTTTGCCGACTTTTTCTTCGTCGGTGCAACTTTCGCAATCGTCAATGTGGATTCTGTCAAACGTCAGCATGACTTCAACGTCAGTGATCGGCAGTTTTTTGCGTTCGATGTAAAGCCGCAAAGTCATGGCCGTGCAGGCTCCAAGCGCAGAAAGCAATAAATCGTAAGGCGACATTCCTTCGTCTTTGCCTCCGGCGGAAACCGGTTCGTCGGCAATCAACGTGTGTTTGCCAGCCGTGATTGTGGAGCGGAAGTTTTCGTTTAGGTTTAGTTTGACGCGCACTTCGTTCATAGCGATTTTCCCTCAAATGCAATTTCGGTCACTGCCGTTCACGTTTCCCTACCAGACTCAAACCTAGCTGTTCCAGCTTTTCTATGCTGGCTCTGACATCGTCTTTGGTCGTTCGGTGATTGATGGTGCAGAACCGCTGAACCACGCGGCCACCAAGTGATGTTGAATTGGCGAACATGAAGCCGTCTTCAATCTGAGCTTCGACAATCCGGCGATTTAGTTCATTGATTTCCGCTTCAGTAGCCGAAGTTGGCGGAACGAAGCGAAAGGCGACAATGCCCATCGTCGCCGAGCTGACGACTTCCCAGCAGCTTGATTGACGAACCAGACTTTCGGCAAATTCGGCCATTTCAAAGTTATGCTCAATGGCTTGACGAAAAGTCTCAGCGCCGAAAGTTTTCAACGACAGCCACAACTTCAACGCGCGGAAGCCTCGCGTCAGTTGCAGGCCGTAATCGTAAAAGTTGATTTCCTGTTCTTCGGCGCGTTTGGTGTCTTCCAGATACTCGGCCATCGTGTGGAAAGTTTTCTTCAATCCGCGCGCGTCTCGCAAAATCACACAGCCGATCTCGAAAGGCTGAAACAGCCATTTGTGCGGGTCCAGCGAAAGCGAATCGGCGCGCTCGATCCCTGCCATTAGCTTTTTGCCGCGTTCCGTCAAACACGCAGCCGCGCCGTAAGCTCCGTCAATGTGCAGCCACAAATTTTCCGTCGAGCAGAAATCCGCAATGTCATTCAGCGGATCAACCGCTCCGGTGTTGGTGGTTCCGGCGTTTGCGATGGCGCAGAAAGGCAGGCGACCGGCTGCGCGGTCGGCAGCGACAGCTTGGCGAAGTTCTGGCATCAACAACCGAAACTTTTCATCCGATGGCAGTTTACGAATCTGGTCAGGCTGAAAGCCAAGAATCCTGAGCGCCTTTTCCAGCGAGGAATGTGTCTGGTCGGAAAAATAAACGACTGAGTTTTCAGTCCGATTGTTCAGTTTGTTTTGTTTGGCCGCAGCCAACGCCGTCAGGTTTGCCATCGAACCGCCAGAAACAAACAATCCGCCAGACGTTTCCGGCAAATCGCACATCTGCCGCAACCAATCAATCGTCACCAATTCAATCTGCGCCGGGCCTGAACCTTCCAGCCAATTTCCGGCAAACGGATTGAACCCGGCGGCCAAAGCATCGGCCATTACGCTGACAAAATTGCTGGGGCCGGGAATGAAAGCGAAAAAGCGCGGATGGATGATGTTGCCCATGTTCGACCAAACATCGCGCTGCAATTGATCGAGCAGGGAAAAGACATCGGTTGGCAGTTCCGGCAACGGCTCGGACAGTCGCGCTTCAAGCTCCGTGCGCGGAGCAATGTTCATAACGGGTTTGTCAGCAACGGTTTCGTAGTATTCGACAATCTGGTCAATGACTCGATAACCGAGTTGGCGCATCTCATCTTTGGATAATTGAAGCGGATTCGATTTCATTGTTTATGGAGCGGTTTGAACGTGCGGGTATTGGCGAATTTTGCTGTCCATAGTCACCAGTGGACAGCCGTAA
This sequence comes from Acidobacteriota bacterium, assembly GCA_017991275.1. Lineage (GTDB taxonomy): Bacteria > Acidobacteriota > Blastocatellia > RBC074 > RBC074 > RBC074. The sequence goes on along the minus strand of JAGNMH010000152.1, from coordinate 1,565 downwards.
ACTCTGGCGGTGGCGACGATCAATTGGTCTGAAGGATCACGGTGGAAAGCGCCGGGTAATTGCGTGGCTTCAACGGCAATGCGCGGTGTCAGATCAAGCTGTCGAATTCCGGGATGAGCCAGCGCTCGATTGATCCAATCTTCAACCGGCAGCGGTAACGTGAGCTTTCCTATCTCAATGAGTTTGGCAATTTCCCAGCAGGAGATGACACTTACGCCTAAGCCCAAAGGCTCATTAGCCTGAATGTAATTTCGGTAAGCCGGGGTAAGGCGAGAATCCCCCTGAATCCACCAAATCCAGATGTGAGTATCCAGAATGATCATTTGTAAACTTCCCAATCTTCTTCCGGTACAGCCGGTTCAAACGGGTCATCGTAGGCGTAAGGCTGGCTACCGCGCAGGGGGTATTGGTCAGTTTTCGCCGAATCGGCCTGCTGAACAAGAATAAGCACCTCAACTTTTTCGCCCGCTGGAAAAGGCAAATTCCGCAACGTCAAAACACCTTCTGTCTGCACAGTGGATTCAACTTTATAAGCTTGCATTGATTCTCCTCAATCGTTAGGTGGAAGCAGTTAAACAATCCATCCGCCGCCGATAACGACATCGCCATCGTAAAACACTGCGGCCTGTCCGGGAGTGACGGCGCGCTGAGCTTCGTCAAAAGTCACAAGCACTGTGCCGTCTTCGTTTTTGGTCAGTGTCGCCGGAGCTTCTTCGGCGCGCGAACGAATCTTGACCTGTACGCGCGTCGGTTCGGTCAAATCGTCGAAGGCAATCCAGTTGACTCGGTTGACGGTCATGTCGCGTTTCAACAGATCATCGCTGGAACCGATGACGACGCGGTTATTTTTGGCGTCAACCTGAACAACGTAAAGCGGATCGGGTGCGGAAATTCCCAAGCCCTTTCGCTGGCCGACGGTGTAACGATGAATGCCTTGATGTGTGCCGACGACTTCGCCAGAGGTGGTAACTATCTGGCCGGATTCGGGTTGCTTCAACGAGCTTTCAATTTGCACCAGAGGTTGAAACGTCGGAACGTCGTTTTCGCTCAAACGCCGCTCACGGTCTTCCTCCAAGTAACGGTCAATGAAGCGCGAATAATTGCCGTCAGGGATAAAGCAAATCTCCTGGCTTTCTGGTTTCATTGCTGTCGGCAAACCGGCGTCGGAGGCAATGTCGCGGACTTCCTGCTTGGTCATTTCTCCCAGAGGAAACATCGCGTAACTCAACTGTTCCTGAGTCAGTTCAAACAGAAAATAGGATTGATCTTTGGCTCGATTGACGGCGCGTAGCAACAGGTAACGTCCGCTCTCTTCATCAAATTTGACGCGAGCGTAATGGCCTGTGGCGACTTTTGTGGCGTCGGCGGTTTGCGCCAGTTCAACCAGTTTGTCGAACTTCAAGAATGAATTGCAGGCGACGCACGGGCTGGGAGTCAGTCCGTCCAAATAGTTGGTGACGAACGGGCGGACGACATCACGCTCGAATTCGTCTTCCAGATTGACGACGTAAAACGGAAAGCCGAGTTTGTGGGCGACGACTCGCGCGTCGTACAGATCATCCAGC
>JAGNMH010000151.1 GCA_017991275.1 Acidobacteriota bacterium | reverse complement strand
CAGGGTAAAGACCTTTCTACCCGCTTGATTAATGGGTAATGGCGAATGGCGAATGGTTAATTTCTGTCTTCAGTTTTTCAGCAACTCAGCAATCGCATCAACTGTTCGCGCTGTCGCTCCGCGATTGTCTTCAATGGCCTGGCGAGCATTCGCGCCGAGTTCCTCAGCGCGGCTTTGATCGTTGAGCAGTTCGGCAAACGTTCGGCTGAGTTCACGAACCTGTTCGTTGGCATCGGTTGATTGCAGTTGAATCAACGCATCGCGCCGCAAAAACTCAGCAGCGATTTCGCGGAAGTTTTGCATGTGCGGGCCAACGATGATCGGTTTGGAAAACAACGCAGCTTCCAGAATGTTGTGGCCTCCAACCGAAACCAGACTCCCACCGACAAACACCACCGAAGCAAAACGATAGACCGCCGCCAGTTCTCCGATGGAATCCAGCAAAATGACTTCGGCGGTTTGGGCTGATTCGTCAGCCAGCGATGATGAAGACCGCCGCGAAAACTTCACGCCTGAAGATTCCAGCAATGCGGCAACTGCGTTGAAACGTTCAGGATGGCGCGGAGCAATCAACAATCTGGTTCCGCTCAGTCCGGCGCACGCAGCCAGTAACGCCTGCTCTTCGCCTTCGCTGGTGCTGCCCGCAACAATCAGCGCCGACTGGTTGAACGCAAAGAGTTCGTCCAACCGCTCGGCGGTTTCGGCCAACTTCGGCGATTGGCTGGAATCGGCGATGTCATATTTCAGATTTCCGCTGACAGTGACACGTTCGGCAGGCGCGCCAAGCTCAACTGCGCGTTCGGCATCAAGCTGCCCTTGCATCAGAAAGCGTGCCACTAATCCGTAAAGCCTGCGAATGAAAAAGCCGAACTTTTGCGAACGCGGAAATGAACGGTCAGAAATTCTGCCGTTGACGACAACTGTCGGGATTTGCCTGTTGCGGCATTCGTCCAGAAAATTCAGCCACAATTCCGATTCCATCAGAATCACGACTTCGGGTTGAACAGCATTCAGCGCGCGACGAACGGTGAATTTCCAGTCAAACGGAAAGTAACAAACCTCGTTGGCTTCGGTGATTTGCTGCCGAGCGACGACTTGCCCGGTCATCGTCGTAGTCGAAACCACCAACCTATAATTCGGGAATCGCTGGCGCAAAGCGGCAATCAAAGGTTTCGCCGCCAGAGTTTCTCCGACCGAAACCGCGTGCAGCCAAATCGCCGGACGCGAATCCGCAGCCAATGGCGACAGCCACAATCGTCCTTTCAAATTGCCAAGATATTTTCGATTGAAGACGGCTTGATAAGCGAAGTAAGGCAGGAGCGCAAAAAAGGCCAGCGTGTAAATCAGGCTGTAAAGAAGCTGCATGGCGGGATTGAATGTTCGTAGTCCCGCCTTCAGGCGGAAGCGGCTTTGCCGCCGTCCGGGTTCCGCCTGAAGGCGGGACTACAAACAACTATTTTGCGCGTTCCATATAACGGCCTTCGTTGGTGTCCACGCGAATTTTGTCGCCTTCTTTGATGAAGGCCGGAACCTGTATCGTGATGCCCGTGTCCAGTTTGGCCGGTTTCCCTACGTTGCTGACTGTGGCGCCTTTCACTTCCGGTTCGGTTTCGACGACTGTCAGTTCGACTGTGGCTGGAATATCAATGCCGACTGGCGAGCCTTCGTAAAACTGAACGTTAATGATCGTTTCGGGCAACAGATAACCGGCCATATCGCCCAGGTCGTCGGCTCTCAATTCCACCTGTTCGTAAGTGTCAGTGTTCATGAAGTAATAAGTCGCGCCGTCGTTGTACAAGTAGGTCATTTCCTGGTCGTCCAGCACAACACGCTCAACGTCTTCGTTGGAACGGAAACGGTGCTCCGTGGTTGACCCCGTTTTCAGGTTGCGCATTTTGCTCTGAACCATTGCGCGCAAATTGCCGGGCGTGTGGTGGTGAAACTCTACGATGCGATGCAGCACGCCATTGTGCAAAATGACCATGCCTTTGCGAATCTGTGTTGCTGAAATACCCATTGGAAACTCTCCTTCAATGCTAAAAATCAATATATGCCTGTTTGAAAAGGCGAGAGGATAGCCAACGACTACAGACCGGTCAAGCTAAGGCAAAAGGCAAAGGCGTTGAAGCCCTTGCTGGCAACAACGCCTTTGCGCTGGTTCAGGTGATTGACGACCTCAGCCTTTCTTTTCGGCGGGCTTTTCATCGCCGGATTTTTTCCTGGAAACCGGCGGAGACGTGATGTTATTCGTTACTTTCGTCGCTCCACAGCTTTTGGCGATTTTGGTTGCCGCACCTTTGCTTCCTGCGTTGTTCGCCTTGCCGATCAGCGTGGCTTCGCCTCCACTGACCGTTGCGCTGAAACCTTGCGTGCTAAGTTTTTCTGACTTGGCCAGCTTGTCCGCAATGCACTTTTGGATTTCGCCGTCATTCTTTGGCGCGGCGGCTTCGGCCTTCTTCGCAGGTTTCTTTTCTGACTTCATCATTTCGCCGCTCTGAGCCAGAGCAAACGACGACAAGGCCACAACAAAACAGAAAACAGCAAACATTCGCTTCATAATTTTCCTCCTGGAAATTTGGTGAGTTGGAATTGTTGAGGTCAACGTGAATGGCTGACCCATTTGCTGGGGTGGCAGGTGCATTCTTGGCCAGATCGAATTTTGACGCAAGCCGCGCTCGATTGAATTGCCACAGCAGTTCAAAGATAATCCCGCGCCTTGAACGCACTGAACCGGGAACACTTATCAACTCCATGAATTCTGAGCAGGAAAAAAGCTATCGCCGTGTGGCCATCATCACTGAAGTTCCGCCCGGAAGCGGAATTCAGGTAACAATTGACCACGAAGACATCGCCCTATTCAACCAGGCCGGAGAGTTTTTTGCCGTCAACGATCTATGCCCACATCGTGGCGCCCCGCTGAACGAAGGCTTTTTGGATCAAGGCAAGGTCTTTTGCCCGCTGCATTGTTTTGATTTTGATCTGAAGACTGGCGCCTGCGGTATGGCTCCGCATTTGAGCGTTGCAACTTACCCAACCAAAACCGAAAACGGCGACGTTTTTATCCTGTACTAAAAAATGGCAGAGACTTCATTGCTACAACTTTATTACTGCTCGCTGTTTGCCGTTTCGGCTTTGTTCAATCTGAGCATGGCGGCAATGCTGATTTTCAAACCTGACATTATGTTGGCGCGGTTGGAAATCCGCGACCCAGCGGCGAGGTTGCTGGCTCAATCGTTCGCTTCCAGCGTCACGGCCTGGGGAATTGGTTATGCGTTGATTGCTTACGATCAAGAACTCTTTCGCAACTTCGCCTGGCTGGGAGTGATTTCAAAAACGGTTTTCTTCCTGATTTATTTTTCCGCTTTGGCAAAAGGCAGGCTTAAGTTTGCGGCGTTTGTCCCAGCGCTGGTTGATCTGATTCTGGCTGCGCTGTTTGTTGAGTTCCTATGGCGAACGGCAAATCGCTGATGATTCAAAATCACTTCCCACGAAATCACACGAAGAAAGCACGAAAGAAAACACTTTTGATTCTTATTGCCTTCGTGTGATTTCGTGGGCGTTCTGTTTTTAGCCTCACTGAATCGTCAGCATTCGATCCAGCGCCAGCTTTGCCCACCTTGCAGTTTCCTCATCAACCTTAATCTGATTGACGACGTGCCCCGCAACCAGATTTTCCAATGACCAACACAGATTTTCAGGTGCAATGCGAAACATCGTCGCGCACATGCACAAGTCGGGAGCCAGCAATGTCACGAACTTATCCGGATGCCGTTTGGCCAACCGATTCACCAGATTCAATTCCGTTCCCACAGCCCATTCGCTGCCCGCCGGAGCTTCGGCAATTGTTTTGATTATGAACTCTGTCGAACCGTTCAAGTCGGATTTTTCGACAACTTCATACCTACATTCGGGGTGAACTATAACCTTGATGCCGGGATGTTCCGCTCTGCGGTCGTCAACGTGGCGAGCTTGAAACCGCCCGTGAACAGAACAAAACCCTTTCCACAAAATAATTCGAGCTTGACGCAACTGCTCCGGCGAATTGCCGCCGAGTTCGAGCCGCGGATCCCAGACGACCATTTGTTCCAGCGGGATGCCGAACCTGATGCCGGTGTTGCGCCCAAGATGTTCGTCTGGAAAGAAGAACAATTTTTCGCTCTGGGCAAAAGCCCATTTGAACAACGGCACAGCATTCGACGAAGTGCAGACTACGCCATTGTGACGTCCGCAAAAAGCTTTGATGTTCGCAGCCGAGTTCATGTACGTAATCGGCATTACGTCGGTTATGCCCAATTGCTGTAATTGCTCCCAAGCTTCTTCAACCTGATCCAGTCGTGCCATATCGGCCATCGAACACCCGGCAGCCATATCCGGCAAAATAACTTTCTGATGATCGGCGCTCAGAATGTCAGCCGATTCAGCCATAAAATGCACACCGCAAAAAACCAGGTGTTCGGCCTGATTGCGCTCCGAAGCCATTTGCGACAGCTTGAAAGAATCGCCTGTCAGGTCGGCGTGGCAGATCACATCGTCGCGCTGGTAATGATGCCCCAGAACCACCACGCGGTCGCCAAGTGTTTTCTTCGCCACCTGAATTCGCCGGTAAAGTTCTTCCTCGCCCAGGTTCAGATAATCTTCAATCGGTTTGACGCCGCTGCGTTTGAGCGCAACCGCCGCGCCGCCATTCGTTTGACCATCAAATGCTTGCTGCATCCTCTTTCTCCTTTCAGTTATCTGCATTGACTTAGTGTATCTAGTACACAACGATGCAAAGTGTACAAAAGACACTAAGTCAGTGCAAGCGGCATTTTACTTCCAGAGTTCAGCCCTCCGGCTGTTTTGATTGGGAGCGACAAGTTGAGACGTTGTCAGGTTCTGTTTATGTCCAGAGCTTTCATGCGGCGGTAAAGGTGGCTGCGGTCAATGCCCATCAGTTCGGCGGTGCGAGTAATGTTACCGTCGGCTTCGGCCAGTTTGCGAAGGATATATTCTCGTTCGTATGTTTCAGAGGCTTCGCGATAAGAATCGAAATTGTAACTGGATGCGGGCGGAGCCTCGCCGCTCAGAATTGGCAGATCATCGGCTGTTATTTCAGGGCGCGAGTGCATGATTATGACTCGTTCGACAGTGTTGCGGAGTTCGCGCACGTTTCCCGGCCAGTGGTAAGTCTGCATCCGTTCGATGGCCGGCGGGCTGAACTCTTTAGGCATTTTGCGATTGGCCAAAGAAAATTCGCGGTTGAAATGTTCAACCAGCACCGGCACATCTTCCAGCCGTTCTCGCAACGGGGGCAGTTCAAACGGAATCACATTCAATCGGTAAAACAGATCGGCGCGAAACAGACCGCGTTCGATTTCGGCTTCCAGGCGTTTGTTGGTCGCGGCAATTACCCGCACGTCAACGTTGATGGAAGTTTCAGACCCGACCGGTTCAAATCGCTGTTCTTCCAGAGCGCGCAACACTTTCGATTGAGTTTTGAAACTCATATCGCCGATTTCGTCCAGAAAGATCGTGCCTTCGTCAGCGCGCTCGAACTTGCCGCGCTTGGCCTGGGTCGCTCCGGTGAAAGCGCCTTTGACGTGGCCAAAAAGCTCCGATTCGATCAAATCTTCGGGGATGGCAGCGCAATTGACTTCAATAAACGCGCGCGAGCTTCGCAAGCTGCGCGAATGCAACGAACGCGCAACCAACTCTTTGCCAGTCCCCGATTCGCCGTAAATCAAAACGCGCCCGGCTGTGGGCGCGGCAAAAGTTATCTGTTGCCGCAGCGCGCGCATGGGCACGGAATCGCCAATCATGGCATAGCTGCGTTCCAGCTTTTCCAGCATTTCAGAGTTCGCCGCTTCTAGTTCGCGCTGACGAATGGCGTTTTTGACAGCCAGCACTGTCTTTTCCAACGACAAAGGTTTTTCGATGAAATCATACGCGCCGAGCTTGGTCGCTCGGACGGCAGTTTCGATTCGCCCATGACCTGAAATCATGACTACGCTGGTGTCGGGGTAAGCCGCCTTCAATCGTTCCAGCGTTTCCAGCCCGTCAATTCCCGGCAGCCAGACATCCAGCAGCACGCAGGCAAAAAGCCGTTTTTCAAACGCACGCAGACAATCTTCGCCGCTGCCGACGGTGGAAACCTGGAACCCTTCGTCTTCCAACACTCCGCCCAGCGATTGGCGAATGCCTGCTTCGTCATCAACTATCAGAATTGAGTGAGCCATAACTTTAACTTGGAGAATTATACGCGTCGCGAAGCCGCTTGCCACATCACGTCAATCAGATCGTTCGGCGTCGCTTCCAGCCCCGTCCACAAACGAAATTGTTCTGCCGCTTGATTAACCAGCATCGCCAACCCGCCAAGCGTCTGGCAACCAGCCGCTTTTGCATCGCGCAGCAAAGCGGTTTCTTCAGGCGTGTAAATCAAATCGTAAACCAGTTTGACGCCCGCCAGGTTGTCAGCGTCCAGCGGCGATTGGCCTTCGCTGTGATGAAGCATGCCGATAGGAGTGCAGTTGATGACGATGTCGGTGTCGCCTGAAAAACTTTCGAGCGCGGCAAGTTTCGCGTTGAATTCATCCGCCAACGGCTGAGCCTTCTGAACGTCGCGGGCAAAGATCGTCACGTCGGCTCCGCGCTGGTTCAAGCCGAAACAAATCGCTCGCGCCGAGCCTCCGGCTCCGATGACCGCGACGCGAGCGCCGCAAAGTTCCACAAGATTTTTTGGCATCTCTTCCAGCGGTTTCATTGCGCCGCTCACGTCGGTGTTGTAACCGACCAGCTTTTCGCCTTCGACGACGATGGTGTTGACCGCGCCTACGGTTTGGGCCGTCGCGTCAATCTGATCAAGTTGAGGCATGACGGCGACTTTGTGAGGAATCGTCACGCTCAGTCCGCGCAAATTCCAATCCAGCTTTTTAGTCACTGGCCGGACGAAATCTTGAATGAATTCGCCCGCGTCCAAGACTTCAAACGGCAGGTAAACTCCGTTTCGCCCAAGCTTTTCCAGCGCAGGATTGTGCATCAGCGGCGAGCGCGAATGGCCGACCGGATTGCCTATGATTCCCAAAATCAAACTATCGCGGTTGAGTTCTTTGATTCGATAAAGCTGGCGCAGGTCGGCAACGGTCGGCTGACCGGCTGCGCTTTCGCTGCCGCGCCGCAGCGAACCGAAAGTCAGCAAGGCTCCGCGCGAAAGCGACAAAACTCTGGTCGCCAAACCGGCCAGCGACATCGCCAAGGCGATGACTGGCTTTTTGCCTTTGGCGTGTTCGATCAATTCAAAAGTCCGCAGACAATCGCCAATGCCGTTTGCCATAGTGGCGATTTTGACAACCGCCGCCGGAGTCGCAGCCATTCGGTCATAACGCGATGGCAAATCCTTCGGCGTTTCGGAAAAGTTGTGCCAGGAGCAAATCACCTTTTCCCACGGAACAGGCGACTGCTCACCCAAGCTTTCGACCAGATCGAATTCAAAGTCGGCAAAACGAATTGCGTTGACGACTTCGGGCGGCAAGTTGCGCCAAAATGTCTGGCGATCCTGCAAACTCAAATCGCGCTGGCCTCCCTGTTCCCGCGGGCGAAACGTCAGCAACAGGTTTACGCCGGTCAACGCTGGTAATTGCTCAATCACCGTCTGGCAACCTTCAGCCGTCAGGTAATCCAAGCGCAATTCGACAACATCTGCCGACTGTGCAGCTTCGCGTATGACAGCGAGAAAAGCTTCAGGATTGGTTTCAGTAATTGGAACGCAGATAAATTGGTTCAAGGCTTTTGTCACTTCGATTCTTTTAGAACATTCAATGTGAGGTTCAAGCATCGGCATTATAGCCAAAAGCTTGCGCTGTCCAATTCGCTCGGCGATGATTCGCCCGTCATCGAAAACCGGCGAAGTTTTTTTTGAAACGACGCATATCAAATGCGCGTCTTTGCCGACGAGCTTCCAGCACTTTTCTTTTTGACTTCACAACCTAGCAAACGTTCAGAGTCCAAGCTTCAGCTTGCCATAAAGGCGTAATCAACTCGAAGATTGGCTTAAAGCTGAACTCTAAACCAGAAGGAGCGTTCCAAATGATAAGCAAAACTTCTTTGAGCCTGGCCTGGCGGCTTTTGAGCATGCGACACTTGTTGGCGCTGATTTTTGCTCTGAGCCTGACTTTTCCCGCGCTGGTTTCAGCGCAGCAAAACGCTGCCAAACAACAGGCTTCGGCCAAACGCGCTTTGACGCATCAGGATTATGACGGCTGGCGTTCGATTCAAGGTCAGACTTTATCGCGCGACGGCAAGTTTTTGGCTTATGCCGCAATCCCCCAGGATGGCGACGGAGAAATCATCGTTCGCAACCTGGCCACCGGCGCGGAATTCCGTTCACCGCGTGGATGGCGTCCGCCGACTCCTCCGCCCAACGATCCCGAAGCCGGTCCAGGCGCTGGCTTTCAGGCTCTGGCCGGAGCCGTCAGGCCACGCATCACCGCCGACAGTCGCTTCGCCATCTTCACCATAGAGCCGAATAAGGCCGAAGTGCTGAAAGCTCGCAAAGACAAAAAGACTCCTGAGCAAATGCCGAAAAACGCGCTCGGCATTATGGATTTAACAACCGGCCAAGTGACGCGCATCGAACGAGTCAAAAATTTTCAGGTTCCCGAAGACGGCGCCAAAGATTCTGGAAGCTGGTTGGCTTATTCGTTGGAAGCCAAGCCGGAAGAGAAAAAGCCAGAAGCCACAGCCGATACTCCTAAGCCTTCAAACAACGACGGCGAGGACGAAGCCGATGTCACGGATTTCCAGCGCGGTGGTCAAGGTAGAGGCGCTGGAGGCGGACGACCCGGCAGCGGTCGCAAAGAATACGGAACCGATTTGGTGTTGCGAAACCTGTCCAACAACGGCGAACGCACTTTCGCCGACGCGCTGGATTACAGCTTTGCCAAGGACGCCAAGACGCTGGTCTTCACTGTGTCAGCGAAGAAGGAAGAATCGAATGGCGTGTTCGTCGCTACGCCCGGAAACGACGCCGCGCCGGTTGAACTGCTTTCCGGCAAAGGCAAATACACGCGGCTGACCTGGGACGAAGATCAAACGCAACTGGCGTTTTTCAGCGACAAAGACGACGCCGCAGCCAAACAACCGAAAGTCAAAATCTATCTTTGGAACCGCAAAGCCGAAAAAGCGACCGAGATCGTTTCCACCGCGGCTGCCGGATTTCGTTCAGGCATGGTCATCAGCGAACGCGGCGGCATCAGCTTTTCTCAGGATGGCGGCGAATTGTTCTTGGGCGTAGCTCCTCCGCCGGAGCCGGAAAAAGACCCGAACGTCGTTGAACTGGAAGAAGAAAAAGTCGTCGCCGATTTGTGGCACTGGAAAGACGATTACATCCAGCCGATGCAGAAAGTCCGCGTCGAGCAGGAACG
>JAGNMH010000150.1 GCA_017991275.1 Acidobacteriota bacterium | reverse complement strand
GCCGGAAGAATTATCTTCGCGCGGAACAACCAAATCCTGGTCGCCAACCATGTCCAACAGAATCATCGCCTTGACGCGGTCAGTCTGTTTTTCTTTCTTCAGCTTTTCAACGAAATGACGGCTGCCATAAGTGTTGTCGTTGCCGTTTAGGCATTCGCTCCATTCGTGACAGAAAGCCTCTTCTCCGTCGAAGAAAACAAATTGATAAGTGAATTTTCGCTTCTGCTTATCTGCGGCCATTACTCTGGCGATTTCCAGCAGAATGCCTGTGCTGGAGCCTCCGTCGTTGGCCCCGACGAACTTGAATTCCTTGAATTCTTTGGTGTCGTAATGGCTGCTGATGATTATGGTGTTTGCAGTTTCGCCGGGAAGTTCGGCAATTACGTTTTTGAATTTGACCTTGCCGTGTGGAGTCGTGTCTGTGAATTCATCCAGCGAAGTGTTCAATCCGTAGCTTTTAAGTTCTTTCACCAGATATTCACGAGTTTTTTCGATGGCTGCTGAACCTGCCGGACGCGGACCGAACGCGACCAGGGTTTTGACGTGGTTAAAAGCCCGCTCGGCGTCAAAAGCAGTCGTCTTGGTTTTTTCAGCATCGGTTGTCGCAGCCGGTGTAGCTTCGACGGTCGGTTTGGTTGTCGTCTGAGCATTTTCGCAAGCGAACAACAGCGCCGCAGCGATGCAAATTGCAGTTGAACGAAACATTATTTCTCCAAACCGGATTCCAAGCTTATTTGTGGGCCGGTGAAATTCAGCAGCTTAATAAAAACGTCGCGCAATTCACGGCGGTCAACGACTGCATCCAGCATTCCGTGTTCAAGCACGAATTCCGACCGTTGAAAACCTTTGGGCAGTTTTTGTCGGATGGTTTGTTCGATGACACGCGCTCCGGCAAAGCCAATGATTGCGTCAGGTTCAGCGATATTGAAATCGCCGAGCATCGCATAACTGGCCGTCACTCCGCCTGTGGTTGGATTGGTCATCAACGAAATATAAGGCAGACCGGCATCATCCAGTCTGGCCAGCGCCGCGGAAATTTTGGCCATTTGCATCAGCGAAAGCGCGCCTTCCTGCATTCGCGCGCCGCCGGAACAGGAAACGACGATCAACGGCAAACGTCGCTTGATGCAATGCTCAATTGCCCGCGTGATCTTTTCGCCGACGACTGAACCCATGCTGCCACCGATGAACCTGAACTCCATGGCACAAATAACGATGTCGCGTCCGCCAAGCTGGCCTTCGCCTGTAATCAGCGCATCCAGCAAGCCGGTGTCTTTCTGAGCTTTTCGCAACCGGTCGGAATATGGGGTTTTGTCTACGAATTTCAGCGGATCGGTGGGGCTGACTTGATGGTCGCGCTCTTCGTATCTGCCGTCGTCAAATAGCAATTGCAGGCGTTCGCGGGCACCGAGCCTGAAATGATAGCCACAGGTCGGGCAAACATTCAGACTGGCTTTCAGGTCTTTGCGGTAAATAGTCACACCGCAATCTTCATTTTCGCATTTGACGAAGATGCCTTCGGTTTTCACCGTGCGCTCTTCGGGTGGGGCAACCTCGCCGAGCTTGTCGGTCTGGCGTTTGAACCAAGCCATATTTTTGTCTCTCAAATTTTGATGATAGCTACGTTTCGCTCGAATGATGCGGGATTCTAAGCGGGGCTTCGTGAGGTGTCAAAGCTTTGAACTATCGGATCACGGCCATTAAAACCGTGATCCGATGATGGTTTTACCAGTCAAGGTCAGGCTTGCAGGTGAGCTTCCAGGAACCAGAGTGATTTATCCAATGCGCGAGAAATGCCCGTGAATAGGTCGGCGGTGTCTGCATCGTCGAGCTTGTCGGAAATCTCAATGGCTTCACGCGTCGAAGCCGCCAGCGTGGCATAACGGTCAATTAGAGTTTCCAGGCTTTCCTTACTGCTTATGACTGAAGCGGGATAATCGGCCAGCCGCGAGGCTTTAGCAGCCATTTTGGCTGTTCCAAGCGCCGTTCCGCCTAATGTTGTCGAACGCTCGGCAATATCGTCAACATTGACCAGCAGGTCGGTTGCCAGTTTGTCGAACAGTTCGTGCAGTTGGAAAAACTGAGCGCCTTTCACGTTCCAATGAGCCTGTTTGGTTTGGCTGTAAAGGTCAAAAGTGTCAGCCAGTTGTTGGTTGAGCAGCGCGACCAGTTGTTCGCGCGTTTCGGAATCCAAATCAATCCGGGTTTTATGTAATTTTATCTTCTCCATTGTCTACTTCTCCTTGTTGGTTATTTGTGCTCCCGTAATCGGTACTGGAGCGCTGTTTATAGACGTAAATCGGGAAAGTCAGTTTTTAGCAAAAACAGCCAAAGCTGATTCGTCGGCAATTGCGATACGACGACCGTCAATTTCTATTAAACCGTTTTGCTGTAATCTGGCCAGTGCGCGTGAAACGACTTCGCGTACAGAACCGATGTGGGCAGCGATTTGCTGGTTGGTCAAAACCAGCGTCAATTCCAATCCGGCGGCTGATCGTTGGCCTCGCGTGCGAGCTTCAGCCAGAAGCCAGCGAGCCAATCTTTGATCAACTTCGCGCAACGACAAAGCTTCGACCAGTTCGGCACATTTTCTGAGCCGGCCAGCCAACAACTTCAACGCCGTCAACGCGATTTCAGGATGTGTCAGGCAAAGCAATTTCACGTCGTTTTTGGACAGGAACAAAACGACGGAATCTTCTTCAGCGGCAACAGTGGAAGGGTATGGCTTGTCATCAAAGACGGGCAATTCGGCTATCGTTGCTCCGGCGCGTTCGACGTGGATGATTTGTTCTCGACCATCCACGCCTTCGCGGTAAGCTCTCAGCGCTCCCTCAACTACCACAAACAATCCGGCGGCCTCGTCGCCGGCTATAAACAGGATTTCGCCGCGATTCAATCGCCTTTCGATCGCTCGCCCTGCCAATGCATTCAACTCCAGTTCGTTCAGTTCCCCGAACAACATGGTGCGGCGCAATGCGGAGACTTTGTATGTGGTCATCGTCGGGCATTCTCGCTCTCAAATGTCAGAAAATTCAAGAGACGCGAAAAGTCAGGATGCTGAAGATCAGAAAGATCAGCGAGTAAATGATTTCCGCAATGCCTATGCGCTTAAGGTTTAACTGCCCGGCAGGTTTGATAAGACTCCAGGCCGTGCGCGCCAACACCGGAGCAAATGCCAGCAACGCAAAAAATGGCAGGCTTCGAGTGACAGCCAGAACCACCAACGCCGCCAACAGAAAGCCGTGGTAAACAACGCAGCGCCAACGCGCCTGGGTTTTGTCTTTGGGATTTTTGGCGTGCAATTCCGTGACGCGCAATTTGACGTAAAACACGCTGCTGGCGAAATACGCTGCGCTCAACACCCACAACCACAAAGCCGTTGGTTTCCACAATCCGTTGGCCACGGAATAAGCCGCAGGAGCCGTCATTGTCATACCGATTATGGCAATCACTTCGCTTGGCACTGTGCGGTCTTCAAAATCAGTTGCCTGCCATCCATTGAGAACCAGCAGCGCCGCGCCAAACAGGCACATCGGCACAAGCCATAAGAATCGGTAAACCAGCAACAGAGGCAGGCCTGTCAGAGCAGCTATCGCAAAGTAGACGAGCAACAAACGCCCTGCTTCAATCGAAGCCTGGGTTTGCCGCCCGCGTTTTCGCGCTCGCCACCAAACCAGCAGGGATTCACGGGAGATGAACATCGCTGTTGACGCCAACAGCAACAACAGCACTGACAGATTGAATTGTCCGGTGACAAAAATCCCCAATACAAACGGGACATAGAACATCGCCCAGGCTCCATGCTCTTTGGGTAGTTTCAAGCGTGAACGCAGGCTCATAACAATCTCGTTTCCTTCACAGTCATAAAAACATGCGGAATATTCCGTAACGATGACTTAAGTCACTGCACTGGCTGGTGACGGAGTACTAAAGTCCTATTGCACTCAAAAAAATCAACTTTGGCAACAAGGTCTTCAACGAAGGGAGAACGTTATGAAGGTTAGCCTTGGTAATACGGTTGGAGAATTGGCGGTGGGTATTCCCGGCGCGCCAAGAATTTTCGAGCAACTGGGAATTGATTATTGTTGTGGCGGTGGCAGAACTTTGGCAGATGCTTGTCATCGGTTCCACATTCCAATCGAGCAGGCGGTGTATGAACTTGAAGCCGCAGTTCAAATGACGGATTTAGCGGGTCAATCGCACGATTGGCAGTCGAAATCCATGACAGAGTTGTCAGCCCACATCGTAGACACACATCACTTTTTTACGAAGCAGGAACTGATTAGGCTGGAAAAGCTGTTCGATAAAGTTTGCGCTCGCCACGGCGAAAAACATTCTGAGCTTGTTTCGTTGCGGGGAGTTTTTCTAAAACTGAAGCAGGATTTGATTCCTCATTTGCTGAGAGAAGAACAGGTTTTGTTCCCTTACATCGCGCGGATGGAAGAGGCCGTGATTGATGGCCGCCAAATCCCGCAGCCTTTTTTCATGACTGTTGGAAATCCCGTGCTGATGATGACGACAGAGCATGATGTTGCCGGAGACCATCTGCGTGAAATGCGCCGGATCAGCAGCGATTACACGCCACCGCTTGATGCGTGCATCAGCTATCAGACGCTTTATCAATCGCTGTCGGATTTTGAGGCCGACCTGCATCAACACATACATCTGGAAAATAACATTCTGTTTCCGCGTGCCGTGGAAATGGAGGTTCAGGCAGAACCAAACTGGCAAACAATGGCCGACCAGCATCAGTGCCTAGGGCATTAAACGTTCTGGAAAAAATATCTGAAGCCCGGCAATTTCGCTTCAGTCTTAACCCCAAACAACAGGAGGGAATGTGAAACGGCTGTGGTTTATTTTTATAGCAATTTTTGTGTTTTCGTTCGCGGTACTAGGCTGGGTTGGCACGGAGATTTTCCGGCAGGCGCCGCCGATTCCGCGTGAAGTCGTGACAACCGACGGCCAGGTGGTAATTGCCGAAGGCGATGTTTCAAACGGGCAAAATGTCTGGCAGGCGATGGGCGGAATGCAGGTTGGCTCCATTTGGGGTCATGGCAGTTACGTCGCGCCGGATTGGACGGCTGATTACCTGCACCGCGAGGCGTTATTCATTCTGGATAAATGGGCAAAGGCCGAATTTTCCAAAGGGTACGCCGCGCTCAATTCTGAGCAGCAGGCTGTGCTGCGACAGCGATTGCAGGACACGTTGCGCAAAAACAATTACGACGCCCAAACCGGCAAAACCACTATTGAACCGGTTCGCGCCGAAGCCTTTGAAGACAACCTGAAGCATTACACCGATGTTTTCGCCAACGGCAACAAAAGTTATGCTATTCAGCGCGATGCTCAATCAGACCCAACCAAGCTTCGTCAGCTTACCTCGTTTTTCTTTTGGACATCCTGGGCCTCAGTAACCAATCGCCCAAACCAGACGATCTCATACACCAGCAACTTTCCTTCGGAACCATTGGTTGCAAATGTACCCACCAGCAGCGCAATAGTCTGGACAGGCGTCAGCGTCATCATGCTGTTGGCCGGAATCGGTGCGATGATCTGGCTGTTGGCAGGCAGAAAACAGAAAGAAGATCACGATGTTCCGAACAGTGACCCACTGGTGGGATCAACCCTGACTCCTTCACAAAAAGCGACGGTAAAATACTTCCTGGTCGTGTCGTTGTTGTTCTTATTGCAGATTTTTATGGGAGTGTTGACTGCCCATTACGGAGTCGAAGGCGGCGGGTTTTATGGCTTCCCGCTGGCGGAATATCTGCCTTACGCCGTCACGCGCACCTGGCATACACAACTTGGAATTTTCTGGATTGCGACTGCCTGGCTGGCTTCCGGGCTGTTCATCGGCCCGATCATTTGCGGCTATGAACCGAAGCGTCAGAAGCTGGGCGTCGATTTACTGTTTGCCGCGCTGCTGGTCGTCGTGCTGGGTTCGATGGCTGGTCAATGGATGAGCGTCGCACATAAACTGACGGGCGCTGCTTCGTTTTACTTTGGCCATCAGGGTTACGAATACGTTGACCTTGGGCGTGTGTGGCAAGCGGCGCTGTTTGTCGGTTTGCTGTTATGGCTGTTTCTGGTGGCGCGCACGGCGATTCCGGCTTTGCGAAAAAACGACAATCGAAAATCTTTGTTGGTGCTTTACTTGATTACGACGGCGGGCATCGCGCTGTTTTACAGCCCAGGGTTGTTCTGGGGGATGAAATCTCACCTTTCCGTGGTTGAGTATTGGCGTTGGTGGGTGGTGCATCTGTGGGTGGAGGGATTTTTTGAAGTCTTCGCCACGGTTGTTATTGCGTTTCTGTTCGCACGTCTGGGAGTAATCAATGCCGAACGAGCAGCTCAGGCATCATTGTTGTCGGGCGCGGTTTACATGTCCGGCGGCATCATCGGCACGTTGCATCATATGTATTTCTCCGGGACACCAACTGTAGCTTTGGCGTTCGGTTCAGTTTTCAGCGCGCTGGAAATTGTGCCGCTGACGTTGGTCGGGTTTGAAGCCTGGGAAAACATCAACCACACCAAAGTCCGGCCCTGGCTGCAACAGTACAAATGGGTGGTTTACTTTTTTGTGGCCGTCGCATTTTGGAATATGGTTGGTGCGGGAATCTTCGGATTCATGATCAATCCTCCGATTGCGCTTTATTACATGCAGGGATTGAACACCACAGCCGTTCACGCCCACGGAGCGCTTTACGGAGTTTACGGAACCTTGGGACTTGGGTTGACGCTGTTCTGCCTTCGCGCTATGAAGCCGGAATTGTTATGGAAAGAATCGCTGATCAAATTCGCCTTTTGGACGATCAATGTAGGCATGCTCATGGAAATCGTGCTGAGTTTGCTACCGATTGGCTTGTTGCAAACGCATCAGTCGGTTTCAGTCGGGTACTGGTCAGCGCGCAGCCCTGAATTTATGCAAACCGAGCTGATGCAGTTTCTGCGCTGGATTCGCATTATTGGCGATATGGTTTTTGCCGTCGGCGCAGTGGCGTTTGTGTACTTCGCGCTTGACCTCATCTTCAGGAAGCCGAAGTCGCAGACAACTGTGATCAAGGCAGTGCCTGAAACCGCATAGTTTTCACCGAGGGCGGACTGCTCGCACAGGCGGCAATCCGCCCTTGAATAAGTTTGACGCAAGATGAAGATCAAAAGCTTCTTCAGAATTTTACCGGTTATTGCCGTCCTGGCTTTTGCATGGCTTGTTCCACAAGGTTGGGCCAGGCATCAGGATTCGTATCAGGACGGTCAGGTGGTTGGTTATCGCAACGCAGGCAACAACGACGCCGTCGCCAGATTGCAGCGACGAATCAACAGCGGCGAGTTGAAGCTGGAATACTCCGAAAAAAGCGGGTATCTGGAATCGCTGTTGAAAGCTTTGGGCGTGCCAGTGGCTTCGCAAGGGTTGGTGTTTTCCAAAACCAGCTTTCAGTTACATCGCATTTCGCCGTCTAATCCGCGAGCGATTTACTTCAACGACGAAGTTTATGTCGGATGGGTTCGTGGCGGAGATTTGCTGGAAGTTGCCACGATTGATCCGCAACTTGGCGGTGTCTTTTACATGCTGGAACAGACCAAAACCGACAAACCGCGATTCATCCGAAACGACGAATGTCTGCAATGCCACGCGTCGAACGCCACACGGAATGTGCCGGGTTTCGTGGTGCGGTCGGTTTATCCTGACGAACGCGGTTATCCGATTGCGCCGCTGGGTTCGCACATCACCAATCACGCCAGCCCGTTGATTGAACGTTGGGGAGGTTGGTACGTCACCGGCACTCACGGCGAAGCGCGTCACGCCGGAAACATGCTGTTCAACGAATCCAGCAATCCAGAAAAGCCTGAGCAATTGACCGGCGCCAATCTGACCAGCCTGGACAGGAAGTTTTATCCGACCAGCTATCTTTCCGCGCACAGCGACGTTGTCGCGCTCATGGTTTTGGAGCATCAAACGCAGATGCACAATTTAATCACCAAGCTAAATTACGAAACCAAACTGGCGCTGCATAACCAGCAAGTGATGGACGAAGCTTTGCAGCGCAAGCCGGAGGAATTATCCGACAGCACTCGGCGACGGATTGAACGCGCGACAGATGACCTGCTTCGTTACCTGCTTTTCGTCGGCGAAACTCGCTGGCAAACGCCAATCAGCGGCACGACCAATTTTGCCAAAGAGTTTTCCGCTGTGGGCAAACGCGACAAACAAGGGCGTTCGCTGCGCGATCTGGATTTGCAACACAAACTGTTTCGTTATCCGTGCAGCTACTTGATCTATTCCGAAGCGTTCGACGCGCTGCCCAAACCGGCGCTCGATCATTTGTACAAACAACTGTGGCTGGCACTGACCGGCCAAACCAAAGACAAAGAGCTTCTGGCCATTTCGCCGGAAGATCGCAAAGCAGTTATTGAAATACTCCGCCAAACGAAAACAAACCTGCCCGCTTATTTT
Source organism: Acidobacteriota bacterium (assembly GCA_017991275.1). Classification (GTDB taxonomy): domain Bacteria; phylum Acidobacteriota; class Blastocatellia; order RBC074; family RBC074; genus RBC074. The sequence goes on along the minus strand of JAGNMH010000150.1, from coordinate 945 downwards.
CAGCGGGATAATTAATGCCTCTGTCTTTTCCGCCAAAGTATGAGGCCATCATCAGTCAGGTATCAGGATTGCTGAGAACCAGATTGAGAGTGAATCAATTCTGATTTCACTTAGTAACCGAGTAATAACACCCAATTCGGCAAAACTTCTTGGGGAATTTTCCGCGACAGGCTGCGGGCATTTCTTCTACCTATTTCTGCGCCCGGCGAGACTGGAAAAGAGATGGAAAAGTTGAACGTACAAGTTCCCGGCGATGGTTATCATCAAGGGTTGATCTCTTGTCAGGTGGCGTGTCCAGTTCACACCGACGCGCGTGGTTACGTTCGCGCCATTGCCGAAGGCCGCTTTGAAGAAGCCTACCTGATTGCGCGCGGCCCAAATCCTTTCGCTTCGATTTGCGGGCGTATTTGCGGTGCTCCGTGCGAAGCCGCCTGCCGACGCGGCAAAGTTCCTCGTGTGGACGACAACGGACGTTTTGTCGCCAACGACCGTCCGGTCGCCATTCGCGCCTTGAAACGATTCGCCTGCGAACAGGCAGGCCCCGAAGCTCGTCCCACCAACGAAGTTTTACGAGCAGTTCAATCGTATGTGCCTTTGGTCGCAGTCAATGCCGAAGAAATCGCTGTGTTATTGCGCGCCTGCTTGAATGAACGAGTCGCCCAAGCCGCAGGTGAACAAATTGCCATCATCGGCGCAGGGCCAGCCGGACTGGCCGCCGCGCACGACTTAGCTTTGCTGGGATTCAAACCAATCGTTTTTGAAATAGAGCCTGTGGCGGCGGGAATGCTCGCGGTCGGCGTGCCTGCTTACCGTTTGCCGCGCGAGCTGATTCAAAAAGAAGTCGCGGTGATTGAGGCGCTCGGCGTTGAGATTCGCTGCGGCGTGACCATCGGCAAAGACATTTCCTTTGCCGAATTGCGGCGCGATTTCGCCGCCGTGTTGATC
>JAGNMH010000149.1 GCA_017991275.1 Acidobacteriota bacterium | reverse complement strand
AAGCAAGGGAGCGCCTCCAAATTCCGAATAATCCAAACGTTTTTTGACGCTGCGGAAAGCCTGACGAGACAGAATCGCTCCGGTTTGAGTCAATAAGGTCTGTCCAAGCTCTGTTTTTAGCAGGCCCATAATCGCTTCGACCAGGCCTTCGCTGGTTTTCAGGATGACGTTGCCGGTGAATCCGTCGCTGACAATGACGTCCACATCGCCTGTAAAAATATCGCGGCCTTCGACGTTGCCGATAAAGTTGATCGGAGCTTCTTTCATCAAATGAAGCGTCTCTTTGGTCAGATCGTTACCTTTGATGTCTTCCTCTCCAATGCTCATCAGTCCGACGCGCGGGTTACGTACGCCAAGAATCGAACGCGAATAGACGGCTCCCATGATTGCGAACTGCTGCAAGTGCTCCGGCTTGCATTCGGCGTTTGCCCCTACGTCCAGCAGCACGGTTCCGTTTCCCTTTAGCGTAGGGAAGATGCCTGCCAATGCCGGACGATCAACCGAAGGAAGTGTGCCCAACATCAAGACCGAAGTCGCCATCACTGCGCCGGTATTTCCGGCACTGACCAGTCCGTCGGCCTTGCCTTCGCGCACCAATCGAGCGGCGACACGAATCGAAGAATCGCGTTTGCGTCTGACGGCTTGTGCAACCGAATCGTCCATTGTGATTACTTCGGTCGCGTTGACAACTTCTATGTGAAGGCGCTGTTTACGTGGGTCTGGCACGCCCTGCCTGGAAAGTTCGGCGCGAATTTGTTCTTCACGCCCAACCAGCATAATGCGTACGCGGAGGTCGCGGGCTGCCTGGATAGCGCCCTCAACCTCTACGGCAGGGGCGTTATCTCCGCCCATGGCGTCAACAGCAATAGTGGTGAGCATAGATGCCAAGCGGGAATCTAAAGCAAAGACATTGGCAAAGGCCGCCGATGGATAGTAGATAAACGAAAGGTGAATGACAAAGTCATTTAAGACCTGGCCATTCACCTTTCAGGATTATCAGATTTGTTCTTTAGGTTGAATCACCACGCGGTTGCCGTAAAAACCGCAACGGGTGCAAACGCGATGAGAAAGCTTTCTGTTGCCGCAATTCTGGCAAGAAGACAGTTGAACGCGGCTTAGCGCGTCATGGGTGCGGCGCTTGCGTCCGCGTGATTTAGAGTGTCGTCGTTTAGGATTCGGCATAAATGTATCTCCAAAAAGTACTGCTTAAAATTACCGTTTAGTTTTTTGCTCTTATTTCTTCAGATCGGCCAGCGCCTGCCAGCGAGGGTCAATTGCTTTTTCGCATCGGCACTGTTCAACATTCAGGTCAGTCCCGCATACCGTGCATAGTCCAGAACAATCCTGGCGACATAAAACATGCATTGGCAAACTCAGTTCCAGTTGCTCGATCACCAGGTCATCAAGGTTGATCTGGTCGTTTTCGTAAATCGCCAGATCAAGGTCGCGGTCATGTAATTCGCGTTCGCCAGCCTGACCATCCCCAGGATCGCCAGGCACGTAAATCAGATCAAAGGGCGCATCAACCGCAATGTGTACATCATTCAAACACCTGTCGCACTGAGTAACCAGACCGGATTTAATCTCACCGCGAACCCTCATATCCATTCCGGCGCGATCAACGCGACCGGTCACTTGAGGCAGTATTTCAAGCTCGAACTCGCGCTCACTGACATCAAGCTCGTCCGAAGTGTACTGATGGTTGAAAGCCAATCCGTCAGCATGCATACGCGATAACTGGATAATCATAATTTCTTCTGTGGCGACAAAGGGCGTAATTATATTTTCGGTCAGAGCTTTGTCAACCGTGACACTTGTAAACCTGAAAGTAGCTGCTCACCCTGATCTCGCACATCTTCCAAAGCGCGTTGAAAATGATCAAGCTCGGCTTCGTTGGTGCCGTCTTCAATTCGAATCTGCTGCCCTATTACAACTAGAGCGCGGGCAAAAGGCTTTGGGATTTCGATTCGATCCCAGCTTTTCAACCGCCAACAGCGATCCAGAGAAATGGAGAAGGGAAGTATGGCGGCGTTGGCTTTTGCCGCCAGTAACAAGGCTCCGGGTTTGGCGACGTAAATTGGCCCGCGAGGTCCGTCAACCGTGAAGGCCGCGCTTTTGCCTGCGCGAACCGCGCGAATCATTTGAATCAGTCCGGCACGCGCTCCGCGGGTCGAACTACCTTTGGCTGTGCCGTAACCGAATCGTTGAATGAACCGCGCAATGTATTCCGAATCGAAGCTTTGCGAAGACATGACGACTATACCTCGCCGTCTCCAGAAGTAAGTCGCCGTCGGAATACGGTTATGCCAGAAACAATAAATAAGGGGTTCGGTTTCGGTGTGATTCTCCAGTCCGATGATTTCAAATTTCACTGTTGAACAGATTCCCCGAATCAACCAGTGAAGCAGAAACCCGGCCAGCCGGATAATCAGCCGTTGTTTGAAAGTGTATTGATCGAGTTTGGCGAATGAATAAAGCCGTTCATCCATTGACTCCTTCTGGTCACTGGGGAGATCAGTTTCATTGCCGGTGTTTTCTTTGATATTTGGCATAACGATTCGTTGTTAAATCTTTTGCGGCTGACAAAATAGGTCAGCGCTGAAACAGACTCAACCGGTTTGACCTGCTACTGGGCGAAAAAACCCGGTCATTTTCACCTCACCTGAGTAGAATTCCTCATCCAAGAATTCTCTTTACCCGCTAACCTGGCCAAAAACACAGGTTTTTTTGAGATTTCAGCCATTACGCTCAATGGAACAATGCTTGCTTTGCGTTAAGCGAGGGGAAGAAACAAATTCTCCTTGCGCTGTTCTCTTAACCGATACCCACTAACAGTTGGACGATGACTGCCGTATTTGTCTGTGACAGCGGAAGGGCCTTGCTTTATGGATATTACCTGGATAGCAATAATCGCCAGTCTGTTAATGGGTATCGGCGCTCTTCTTTTCTTCATTTTTGCAGTTAAACAGGATTATTTCCGTGATTTGGAAGACACCAAGTACCAGGTTTTCTGGTCAGACTTGGAAGAGTTGGTTGAGTCTTCGATCACAGAGCCGGATTCTCACTCTGAGGAGGAACGCAACGATGGCAATGGCGAAAAAAGCCCAAACTTCAGAAACTGAACCCACCGAAGGTCAGATTACAAGACGACGAATGCTCAATTGGTTAAGCAGTTTTGGACTGTTCGGGTCGGCTGTCGTCAGCATTTTTTCGAACCTTGTCTTTATCAAGCCAAGAGCGACTTATGGTCAGCCCAATCGTTTCAGCATAGGCAAACCTGAAGACTTTCCTTCTGGCGCTCGCATTACGCTTGGCGACCAGAATATCTGTGTGGTTCGCGAAGGAGAAAAGCTCTGTGCCATTTCGACGGTTTGCACCCACTTGGGGTGCATCGTTTCGACTTCGGAAACAGGGTTTGCATGTCCTTGTCACGGCTCGCGTTATGACCAGGATGGCAACGTTACCGGAGGCCCGGCGCCGAAGGCGTTGCCCTGGTACAAAGTCACGCTGGCGCCGAATGGCGAACTGGAAGTGGACAAAGGCGAAGAAGTAGTCGCCGGAACTTATTTCAACGCTTGATCCGATTTTGGGGAGACGAAGACGATGCCCAGGAAAAGCTACTTCAGCGCGCTCAAAGAAATGCCAGCCAGCATCTGGCATTCTGTTTTCCGCAATCCGCTGCCGACTACCGATCTGGGAAGGTCGCAAACCAGCTTTACGAACTTTTTCCTGCATATCCATCCGGTCAAGGTTCATCAAAATACAATCAAACCCTGGTTTTCAATGGGGTTGGGGCTGATTACTTTTTTTCTGTTCATTCTGCTGACTGTCAGCGGAGTGTTGTTGATGTTTTATTACGTGCCTTCGACGGAGCAGGCTTATGACCGAATGCTTGACCTGCGCGGTTCGGTCGCGTTCGGAACATTCCTTAGAAACATGCATCGCTGGTCGGCGCACGGAATGGTGGCCGCTGTCTTTCTGCATATGTGCCGTGTCTTTTTCACCGGCTCGTATAAGAAGCCTCGCGAATTCAACTGGGTAATTGGGATAGTTCTATTTTTGCTGACGCTCTTTTCCAGTTTCACAGGTTATCTGCTGCCGTGGGATCAACTGGCTTTTTGGGCGATCACAGTTGGAGCTTCGATTGCCGGATATGCGCCGTTGGTCGGCAAAGAAATTCAGTTTTTGTTGCTGGGCGACACCAGTGTTGGGCAGGAAGCTTTGCTTAGGTTTTATGTGCTGCATATAGCCGTGCTGCCTTTGTTGATGACTCTGCTGATTTCGATTCACTTCTGGCGCATTCGCAAAGATGGCGGACTGTCGCGTCCTGAAGAGTCCGAAGAGTTGGATGCAGAGAAAACTGACTGGCCCAATGAGCTTGATGTTACTCCCACGCCTGTAATCGAAGCCGCTCCTGCTGTCGCCGCCGTAATCGAAAAGAAACGTTATGGCATACAAGGCTTGGTACGTGGCCCGTTTACCAAAGTCGGCAACGTCCCTGACAAATCCGTATTCAGTTGGCCGAACCTGTTTATGGCGGAGTTGTTTGTATTTGTCGTGACAGTGGCCGGGGTTCTGGTTGTGTCTTTGTTGTTCAATGCTCCGCTGGAAGAGCCTGTCAACATTGCGCATCCGCCAAACCCGGCAAAAGCTCCGTGGTACTTCCTGGGCTTGCAGGAAATGGTCAGTTACTCGGCGTTCTGGGGAGGCGTGGGCATACCTGCACTGGAAGTTTTGATTCTGTTGCTGGTTCCTTACCTTGATCGAAACACCAAAGGCGTTGGCCGCTGGTTTGCCAAAGAGCGATTGCTGGCCAACACGCTGTTTCTGATCTTCGTCATCGTCAACATAGGTTTAATCATTATCGGCACGTTTTTCCGTGGGCCGAATTGGGAGTTCGTGTCTCCCTGGTAGCGAGAAAAGGATGAAGGCAGAAGGATTAATGATGAACAAACCTTCTGTTGGCATTTCATCCTTCATCATTCCGCATTCATCCTTTCAACCGGAGAGTTGATTATGCGACTGGCTTTAGCCGTGGCGAGCTTCGTGATTCTGATTGTTCACGGCCTCGTTTTCTACAACCAGTTTTTCCACAAGTGGGAACGTCACCAAACGGCCTACTTCGATCAAGCGCGAGCGATGGCGAAAACTGACGTCGAGCGTGCCGCTCTGGAAGGGCGCAGTCCGCGCATCGAACAGATTATCGTCACAGCATTTGGAAGCAGTGGTGGCGAAAAGCGTGTTGACCGCTGCACGACTTGTCACATCGGCAACGACGATCCGCGTTTCAAGGATCACGCCCAACCGTTGCGGTCACATCCGTTTTCCGAAAGCCTTGGCGACCGCCAGGTGAACGGTCAGTGGGAACGTCGTCACAAGTTTTCTGATTTCGGCTGCACGGTTTGTCACGGCGGCCAGGGACGCGGTCTGGACACTTACGATGCGCATGGCGAAGACCATTACTGGCCGTCGCCAATGCTGGGTTACATCACGCAAAACTGGCGCAGCGATTTCAAGCCAAAGCTCAAAGACAAGGAGTTCATGCAGGCCAACTGCGCTCAGTGCCATACCGAGGAGACTTTCAAAAGCACTCCTTTGGTTGCCAAAGGTCGCCAGTTATTTTTTGAAAAGAACTGTTACGGTTGCCACAAGATCGAAGCTTTGTCGGCGGGAACGCTTGGCCCGGAACTCAGTGAAGTCGGCAAGAAGTTCAAGCTCGATTATTTATGGGAGTCCATTGTCGAGCCGCGCGCTAATAGCGCGACTTCGTTCATGCCTAAATTCAATTTGAGCGACGAAGAAGTCAAAGCCCTGGTTGTTTTCCTGAAAAGCCGGCGCGGGATCAATTTTTCGGAAACCTCACTTGATCGTTACCGCGCCGGCTTGAATAAAGGCAAAGTCGAACAACCTGCTGGCGCAACTGCGGAAATGATTCCGACGGTTGCTTCGGCGACGGGCGGTTCGTTGGTTGCTCTGGGGGAGAGACTTATCAACGACCGCTCCTGTTTGGCCTGCCACAAACTTGGAGGCCGCGACGGCGGAATCGCACCTGACCTTTCATTTGAAGGTTTGCTGAAAGAGGATAAATGGACGATGGATCATTTCCGCGACCCTCGCTCGCGTGTTTCTGATTCGATAATGCCTACGTTCAATTTTCCGGACGCCGAATATCAGGCGATGACAGCTTACTTGATGAGCTTGAAAACCCCACCGGCGCTTGGCGATCCTTCCGGGATTTATTCGACGCTTTGCGCGCGCTGCCACGGTGATATGGGTAACGGCAAAGGAATGATTTCCGTTTACCTGGACCCGTACCCGCGCGACCTGACCAAAGCTGGATTTATGAGCAGCAAGTCGGATGAACGTTTGATGAATTCGATCAAAAACGGAGTCGCCGGAACTTCAATGCCTGCCTGGGGAAGAGTGCTGAGCGACGATCAGATTCGCGGGGTTCTGGATCACGTTCGGAAGAATTATGTGAAAGAACCTGCTCGTCAGATTAAAGGCCGCCAAGTCCCCGACACAAATCCGATTGCTGCGGATGCCGCTTCAGTCAAACGCGGCGAGCAAATCTTCTTGCAACGTTGCACCGGTTGCCACGGCAAAAAAGCCGACGGCAAGGGGCCGAACTCGCTGGATATTCAACCTCGCCCGCGCAATTTGCGGAACGCGGATTTCCTCAATTCAACCGGCGACCGTCGCTTGTTTGAGTCCATCTTATTCGGCGTGCAAGGCACTGCGATGCCGCCGTGGGTGGATTACGGGTTGACGCAAAAGGACGTCGGAGATTTGGTCAATTACTTGAGAAGTTTCAACAACAAGAAGCAGTAACAAGCTTGGAATCCCGCCGGGCGGTTGAGTTTACTTCTTGGCGGAGGTGGTCACTCAACGAAGGCGGGATTCCAATTCAAACTCCAAGCCGGAGGCTTTATGCAGAGCGAATCACTTAAAAGCGCAGGCGAAATCCCTGTTTCTGAAGCTGCGCGGTATAACGAATCACTTCATCAGGACACAACGGCCAAGCTGTTTCTGGTCAGTTCGATTTCTTATTTCTTCATCGTCGGCATCGTCGCGTTGATGATCGCGGCGAAGTTTGTCTGGCCGGAGCTACTTGGCACGGTTCAATACCTGACTTATGGGCGACTGCGTCCCTTGCACGTCAACGGAATGTTGTTCGGTTGGTTGTTGGCCGCGGATATGGGGTTGATGTATTACGTCGTGCCGCGTTTGTGCGGCGTGAGGTTGTGGAGTGAAAAACTGGGCATCGCCACATCAGTATTGTGGAACTTCATTATTCTGGGCGCTGTGGTTTCAACGGTGATGGGCTGGAATCAGGGCTGGGAATATGCCGAGCTGCCTACGTTCCTGGATGTCCTGGTGGTTATTGCCTGGATCATGTTCGGGACTAACATTTTCATGACCGTTGCCACGCGCAAGTACACCCAGATGTACGTGACGATCTGGTATTGCATGGGGACGATTTTGTGGACGGCGTTTGTATATCTGACCGGCAACTTCGCAACGCTGTTTGCGACGGGCGTCAACCAGGCAAATCTGAATTGGATGTATGTGCATAATGCCGTCGGTTTAATCTTTACGCCCGTCGGCCTGGCCATCGCGTATTACTTCATTCCTAAAACCTCCAACAATCCGCTGCACAGCCACAAGCTTTCCATGGTTGGGTTCTGGTCGCTGGCATTCGTGTACGTCTGGACGGGAGCGCACCACATGTTGCACGGCCCGATTTCGCAATGGCTGCAAACCATTGCCATCGTCTTTTCGGTGATGTTGCTGGTTCCGGTGTGGGCGGTTGTCTATAACTTTTTTGCCACGATGCGCGGCCAGTGGGATCAAATGCGCGACAACGTGCCGCTCAAGTTTTTGATGACCGGCGTCGTTTTTTACCTGCTGACTTGTTTCCAGGGGCCAATGCACAGCTTGCGTTCGGTCAACGCAATTGTTTCCAAGACGGACTGGATTCCGGGGCATGCGCACATGGCTGTGCTTGGCGCATTTTCGTTCTTCGCCATCGCGGGTTGCTATTACGTGGTGCCGCGAATCTTTCGCCGCGAACTGTTTTCAGATTCGCTGGCCAACTGGAGCTTCTGGCTGTTCCTGATTGGCGGCGTGGGGTTTTTCGTCACGCTGTGGCTGGGCGGATTCTGGCAGGGATGGCAATGGAATAATCCCTCGATTCCGTTCATTGACACCGTCATCGCTCTGAAGCCGGTTTGGATTGTCCGCTTCTTTTCAGGCGTGCTGATGTTTGGCGGCATTGTTACATTCGCCTACAACATTCTGGCCACCGTGATTGGTTCTGGAAGCGAATCGAACAAGGTGGTTGCGGCGACTGCCTAAGCAAGGAAGGAGAAGAATTATGTTACGCAAAGCTGATTATAGTGCTCCGATTTTTGTCGTCGCCGCGCTTGCCCTGTTTTTCATAGGCGGTTTGCTGACGACTGTCGTACCGCCGATTGTTGATAAAACCTGGTCGAAACCATTCGACAACAGCGATCCTGGCAAAGGCGTGACCGGCAAATTACAACCTTACACTGAACAACAACTGCGTGGACGAGCCGTGTATGTCCGCGAAGGTTGTTGGTATTGCCACACGCAACAAACTCGCACCTTGCTGGCCGATACGAAGCGATCAGGCTGGCGCGGGGTAGATTCACCTGTTTCAACTCCTGATGAGTTCGTATACGACAGCCCCCATTTGTTTGGAACCAAACGCACGGGGCCTGACTTGTCGCGTGTGGGCGGAAAGTACGACGAGCAATGGCATCGCGCGCATTTTCGCAACCCACGAGACCTGGTTCCGGGTTCGATCATGCCGCCTTATCCGTGGATCGTCGAAAACGAAGAAGAGTTCCAGGCGGTGGTCGCTTACCTGCAAACCCTGGGTCGCGCCAAGAACTGGCGGCCTGACAACGATTACGAAAAGTAAGGAGGGCGCTTTGCGAGATTACGGATACCCAAGCGTGTTTTTTGCATACTTCTTCTTTGCGCTGTTAGCGGCAGGCGCGCTGTTTTTCTTCATTCGTTCGATCAAGGACGGGTACTGGAGCGAGACGAGCGAAGAGGCCAAATATCGAATGCTGGAAGATGACGAAGCCATTGCGGAGAGAAGACCTTCTGAAGAATTGAGGAGACGGCTATGAACGACGACAAACAAGAACTCAAGGAATACGCCGACGGCTGGATCACGGAACGAAAGGGAACTGAAGTCCCCATGTTTTTGAAGGTGGCTTACATCTTCATTATCGGTGGGTGTTTAACTTACCTGATTGTCTTCATGAACGGCGAGGTCAACCATTCAGAGCGCGGCGTGCTGGTTCGCGCATTTAATGCGGCCACCCAGTCCTCTTCCGGATTGATGTACACAGTTGCCACCATCGGCGTGGTGTATTTC
>JAGNMH010000837.1 GCA_017991275.1 Acidobacteriota bacterium | reverse complement strand
CCGCCAGCAAAGCCTGCCGAGTTACCTCGCAGGCTTCGTCTGGAAGGGAAGTCAGGTGTTCTTTGAAACTGATGCCGCGCGCGACCAGCACTTGCCTCGCCTTAATCCATTCGCATTTTGCACGGCCACGGGCGGCAGTTGGATTTATGACAAAAAGCACAGGTAAAAATCAGTCGAGTAAATCGGGTTGTTCTTTGGTGATGCGCGCATAAAGAGGCTGGAATTGAAACCATCCGGCCAGTGTCGAACCGACTTGTTGGCCAGTCAATCTGGCGCTTTCCGGTCTTATAAAATGCGGTTCGCCTGCGGCTTCGGCCAGAAGCTGGGCGTGGCAACTGCGCTCCATTGTGATGAACCACCAGGCGGCCTCGTCCACGGTTTTGCCTACTGTCAGCAAGCCATGATTTTGCAAAATGACTGCTTTGCAATTTCCCAGAGCCTGCCCAATGCGGCGGCCTTCTTCTGTGTCCAGCACCACTCCGGTGAAATCGTCGAAGATCGAATGGTCTTCGTAAAATGCACAGGCGTCTTGAGTTATGGGATCAAGCAAGCGTCCAAGCGCTGACCAGGATTTGCCGTACATGGAATGAGCATGAGCGGCGGCCACGCAATCCGGGCGCGCGGCATGAACCTGAGAGTGAATGGCAAAAGCTGCTCCGTTGACTGGCATATCGCCTTCGACGACTTCGCCTTTGTCGTTGACCAGCACCAGATCGGAAACTCTAATCTGGCTGAAATCCACGCCGAAAGGATTGACCCAGAAATGGTCGGGCTTTTCCGGGTCCCGGGCGGTGATGTGGCCGGCGACCCCTTCGTCGAATCCGAACTTGGAAAAAAGGCGAAACGCGGCGGCCAATCGCTGCTTTCGATGAAGCCGTTCTTCGGCGGCTGACTCGAAAACAGGCATTTGAGGTATCTTTGGCATCTTTTGCGTTTGGGCCGGAGTAATCATTGCTGATTCGGGCATTGCTGATTCGGGCATTGCTGATTCGGGCATTGCTGATTCGGGCATAACGTCTCCTCATTTAGGAATTGGTTTGGGTAAAACTGTTTGGAACGAAAAAAACTTAGCACAAAAGGCATTTTTTCGGCATGGAAATGATTAAGAAGCTTAGCCTCCGAAAAAGATTGTGCTAGTATCCGCCCGCTTTTACGGCGCCTAAACTTCGTGAGCGACCGGGGTTTGCCGTTATCAAAAAGCATTGGCTCCAACTTCATTTCGCGCGGAGCGTCCCACATAAAAAGCGTTGGCATTCTGATGCCTTGGACTTGTGCCGCTTATTGCTTACTTTGACTTTCCCGTAAGTTCAAATTGGGCAGAGCCATTTTGTGCAAACCTACGTGGGTTTACTGGGTAATCCCGTACCTATAAAAAAAATAAGTACCAACACCGGGAGGGGTTTATGCCGATGAAAGGCAATAGAGAAATTTTGAGCAGGGCTTCAAACCGAAGCTGGCTGGTGACGATGACCAAACGGTTGGCGTTGCTTGCCTTTGTTGCGGTCGGATTGATGTTTGCTGTTGATCGGTTCGGCGCTTTCGATGCCTTGGGCCAAAAAGCGCCGCGTCGGGCTGTCAGGCAAATTGCTCAACCGTCCGTTAATGCCGACGATTGCAGTTATGTTAAATCGCCTGACGAATACCGCGACATGGCGGCTCGGCATCGCAATTCCATTTCGCAAATTACCGAAGCAATCGCCGCACGATTCGATCAGGAAGGCATCGCTCTGGTTCCGCCGGAAAGCATGCCGCGCAAAAACTTCGTTGATAATTTGATCTTCGACAAGATGCAAAGCGCGGGTATTCAGTCAGCGCCCGTTTGTACCGACGAGGAATTTGTTCGCCGCATCTACCTTGATCTGACTGGCCGCATTCCGTCACCGGATGACGTCACCAACTTCCAGAAAGATCAAAACCCGAACAAGCGTGACATTCTGATTGACGCTCTGATCAACTCGCCGGAGTTCGTTGATAAGTGGACGATGTTTTTCGCTGATTTGTATAAGAACACTTCTCAATCCAGCAACATTCCGCGATTTGTCGGCGGCAGCGAAGCATTCTATAAATTCATCCACGATTCGATCGAACAGAACAAAGGCTACAACCAGATAGCCACAGAGATGATCACTTCGCGCGGTGACAGTTATGTTGATGGCGCGACGAATTTCATCATCGGCGGATTTGTTCCGATGGGGCCTGCTCAAGACACTTACGACGGTTACGCTGTTCAAACAGCCCAAACCTTCCTGGGTCTTAGCTCTATGGATTGCTTGCTTTGCCACGATGGCGCAGGTCATCTGGATGCCGTCAATCTGTGGGGATCGAAAACCACTCGCGCGGACGCCTGGGGAATGGCGGCCTTCTTTGCTCGCACCCGCCGCCAGCAGGTCAACATTGCAACCAACCTCCAAAAGCACCTGATTACAGAAGCAACGACCGGTGAATATGATCTGAACACAACCACAGGCAACCGCAGTTCGCGTCTGCCGATTGGCAACCAGCGTAACGTCCAACCGAAATATATGTTTGGCAACGGCGGTGGAGTCAGTGCAGGCGAGGATCGCCGCACGGCGCTTGC
>JAGNMH010000148.1 GCA_017991275.1 Acidobacteriota bacterium | reverse complement strand
GCGCGATACCGTACCAGGTAATGCAAACTGGAAAAGATTATGGCAATCAAAAAACTTGGCATTTTAGTTGGCGGCGGCCCTGCTCCCGGAGTGAACGGAGCGATTGCGGCGGCGGCTTTGGCGGCGATTGATGCGGGCATCACGCCGATTGGGATTCATCACGGATTTGAATGGCTGGCCCAGCGTTACACGGACGAGCAGCACGAACTGACCGTTGACGAAGTTTCGCGCATTCACATCGAAGGCGGTTGTTTGCTGGGAACTTCGCGCGTCAACGTCGCCCGCGACGAACGGGCCTTGCAGCACGCCATTGCCGCGTTGAAGAAACTGGACATCGAAGCTCTGGTCACGATTGGCGGCGACGATCTGGTCGCCAGCAGTTTGGCAATCGAACTGAAATCCGAAGGCTCGATCAAGGTCGTTCAAATCCCCAAAAGTATTGATGACGATTTGCCTCTGCCTGATCCACTTGTTTCGTTGGGTTACGAAAGCGCGCGGCAAACCGGCGTAACCATCGTTGCCAGTTTGATGGAAGACGCTCGGACGACCGGTCGCTGGTATCTGGCCGTAACCATGGGACGCCCGACTGGCCATCTGACCTTGGGCATTGGAGTCGCCGCCAGCGCAACCTGCACAATCATCCCGGAAGAATTCCCGAATCAGACAATTACGCTGGATGAAATTTGCGATATTGTCGAAGGCACGATCATCAAACGCCGGGCGATGGGCAAAAATCATGGAGTGATTTTGTTGTCCGAAGCTCTGTCTGAACGCTTCAGCGAAAAGGAAATCACAGAACTGGAAACCGTTGATCGTGACGCTCAGGGCAACATTCGAGTCGCCGAAATTGACCTCGGTCGCAAAGTCAAAAACGTTGTCGAACGTCGCCTGGAAAAGCGCGGCATAAAACCGACCATCGTTGATAAAACCATCGGCTACGAATTGCGCTGTGCTCGCCCGATTCCGATTGATGAAGAGCACGCGCGCGATTTGGGTTATGCCGCCGTGAAGTACCTGCAAGCCGGAGGTTCCTCGGCTCTGGTGACAATGCAAAATGGTGAGTTCACACCTATGCCGCTGACTGATCTGTTCGATGGAACCACTGGCAAAGGTCAACTTCGCCCGGTGGACGTGACTACCGAAAGTTACCAGGTCGCTCGCGACTACATGGTTCGCCTGAACAAACGCGATTTCAGCGACGAAACCTGGCTGGAAACTCTGGCCAAAGCTGCGGCGATGGATGTGGCGACGTTCCGCAAACATTTCGGCAAGCTGGCGCTGTAGATCAAAACACCAGACAAAAGTATCAAGGCTGAATCCCGCTCCATCGAGCGAGATTCAGCCTTGATACTTTTCGGCAAAAAGTTGACGAATCCCATCACAGCCATTGATTCCTAACGCCTCACGCTTTCAAATAGGCCACCTCAAATGGCCGGAGAATTGATGATGTTGACCGAAAGAGTTCAGAAGGTATTGCAACAAATCGAAACTTTGAATCTGGACGAAAAGCAAAGCTTGATCGAGTTTATCAACTTGCAGGAGCGCAAAGGTTTGGCAATGCAGCCGAACGGTCAAAGTGAACACTACTTGGTGGGAAGGATTGAAGCTGAGCCGGAATTCAACCGGGAGTTGGAATGGTTGCGTGAACACCGTCACGAATACGGCGGACAGTATGTTGCGCTGGTTGGCGATAAAATAGTTGCGAATGGTCTGGAACCGAGAACCGTGTTGAATAGCGCGCGCAATGCCGGGTATCCAACGCCGCTGATTGTCCGTATAGAAGCGCCTGACGAATTGCCGTTTGGGGGATGGTGACGATGAGTTATGAAATTTCCTCTGCCAAATTGATTCGGTACGACAGCGGCAAGACTGGAATTGAATTGCCGATAACGCTCAGTTTCGGCAGCCTGGGGCAGGACGAAATAAAAATTATAGCCAAGCTGGACACTGGCTCGACTGACTGTATTTTCCAGCGATTCTGCGGCGAAGAACGTGGGCTGGATATTGAAACCGGCTATCGCAAGGATTTCAGCACAGCAACCGGAATTTTTACAGCGTATGGTCATAGCGTCACACTGACGGTTTTTGGAATTGACTTTGAGGCGATGGTTTATTTCGCCAAAGCTCCTGAATTCAATCGCAACGTGCTGGGGCGCAACGGATTTCTGAACCGTGTGCTGATTGCGTCGAATGATTACGCAGGCAATCTCTACTTCACTCAAAACATCGAACAAGACATCTAAAAAAGGGTTCACCAATTATGGCTGAAGCGAAGAATCAACTGATTCGAGGTCTAACTTTGACCGACACGACTGCGCTGGTGATTGGAACGGTCATCGGTTCCGGAGTTTTTTTGAAAGCCGCCGTCATGGCTCAGAACGTTGGCACCCCGAAGCTGGTGTTGCTGGCCTGGGTGGCGGCGGGAATTCTGTCGCTGGCTGGCGCGCTAACTTATGCCGAGCTTGGCGCGATGCTGCCGGAAGCCGGCGGCGAATATGTTTACCTTAGGCATTCGTACGGCGAAGCTTCGGCGTTTTTGTTTGGCTGGTCGCGATTCATTGTTGCGGGCAGCGCTTCGATAGCCAGCCTGGGCGCGGCCTTTGCGATTTTTCTTTCAGCTTTTGTGCCGCTTAAACAAGTCTGGGCTTCAAACACTTTCAAGTTTCTGGGTCAAACGATCAATTGGCAATTCGGATCAAAAGAGGTTGTTGCTGTAGCGGTAATTTTGCTGTTGTCGGCTCTTAATTGTCTGACTGTGGCTTTTGGCGGCAAGGTGCAATCTGCACTCACAATTCTGAAAGTCGGCGGACTGGCTGTGCTTGTTATCGGAGTTTTCTTTTTTGCGCCATCGGCCAATTGGGGAAATCTGGTGACGCCGCAGGCCACGGCGGAATGGAGCGGCTTTTCGGTGTTTGGCGTGGCAATGCTGGCGGCTCTGTGGGGATACGACGGCTGGAACAACATGCCGATGGCAGCGGGCGAAGTGAAGAATCCGGGTCGTAACATTCCATTCGCGTTGATCGTCGGAATGATTATCGTGATGGCGGTCTACTTGCTGGCGAACCTGGCGTACTTTTACGCGCTGCCTTTTAACGAAGTCATAACTGCAAATTCTACTCAATTCCGCGATGCGCCCTCGGTTGCGGCAAAAGCTGCTAAGAGCTTTTGGGCAGGCAGCGGCGGCAAATTCATTTCCATAGCCTTTGTCATCTCGGTGCTTGGCGCATTGAACGGTTCGATCCTGTCGAATGCCCGCGTGCCGTTTGCGATGGCTGAAGACGGATTGTTCTTTGGCCGCATGAAATCGCTGAGCAAGACAACCAGCGTTCCGGTTTTTTCCATCGGCGTCCAGGCTGTCTGGTCTTGCGTGCTGGCGCTGTCGGGAACTTTCGATCAATTGACCGACTGCCTGCTGTTCGCTTCGTGGATTTTTTATGGGCTGGTGACTTCGTCGGTGTTTGTGCTCAGGCGCAAGATGCCGAACGCTCCGCGGCCTTATAAAACTCTGGGCTATCCGATTGTGCCGCTGGTTTTCGTGCTGGTGGCGGCTTGGCTGATTTATAACACGCTGGTCGAAAGGCCGGTCGAATCGGCTGTGGGATTGGGGCTGACCGTGATTGGGTTGCCGCTGTATTTTTATTTCAAGAGTCGGAAATAGATTGTTTCGCTGAACATCATTTCGATTGGCTTCGTCTGGCTTTTTTCGCTACGGATTTGGGCAAGCTTTCAACTGATGCAAGCAAGCTTTTTGCTGAGGGGAATTTGACGCGGTCATAAATGTCGTCGAGTTTCAGTTTGCACTTGATAGAAGTGATTTCAATTTCAGCGGCTGGGTCGGTTTCAATCGTAAACAGCCATTGGCGTTTGCCCTTCTGGCGAACGTAATGTTCGACGCAGGGGCGGTTTTGAGAAATCAGAATGTAATCGGTCAACGAGCTTATGTTTTGGTAGCGTTCGAGTTTGGTGCTGCGATCAAAGCTTTCAGTTCGTGGCGACAGGCCTTCGATGATGACGGTCGGATTTAGAATTACATCCTGTTGTTGATCGTGAAAAACCGGCTGGCCGCAGACTATGGTTAAGTCGGGGTACGAAACAAATCCTGCAAGTCGGTTCTGATTTTTTGATCCGAAGTGTAGCCAATGCAAGAAGTGCCTTTGATTCGTTGGTGTAATTCTCCGGCCAGATTGAAGCAGATTTGATTGTGTGTCGGGCTGGCTCCGGCCATAGCGTAAATCTGGCCATCCAGATATTCGTGCTTTGCCTCGGCTTTGCGCTCGAAGGCAAGATATTCTTCGGGCGTGTAGTCGTAATCTAACTTCCTTTGCGGCATTGCCATCATTGTTTCTCCGGTTATGGTTTTTTACCGCGGCAATCTTAAACAAAGCCCGGTT
The DNA here is from genome assembly GCA_017991275.1 of Acidobacteriota bacterium. Lineage (GTDB taxonomy): Bacteria > Acidobacteriota > Blastocatellia > RBC074 > RBC074 > RBC074. The sequence goes on along the minus strand of JAGNMH010000148.1, from coordinate 5,047 downwards.
TGTTGTCATTCGTCCATCAAGTTCAAAAGGAGCATCATCCAATGAAAAGATCATTCCTTGTAGTTTTTCTGATTTGCGTGGCATCTGTTGCAGCTTTCGCTCAGGAAGCCAAAGTCGAAAACGGCACAATCAACGGAGCCGCATTTCGAATTGAAATGCCCGCCACCTGGAACAAAGGTCTGGTGATGTATTGCCACGGTTATCAAGTCGCAGGCACGCCGAACAACTTTGAAAATGCGCGAGCGCAATCTTTGCGGAAAGAGTTTTTGTCGCGCGGATTCGCTTTTGCCGAATCGGCTTACAGCACGCAGGGCTGGGCGGTGAAAGAAGCCGTCGAAGACACCGAAGCTTTGCGCCGATACTTCGTCACGAAGTACGGCAAGCCGAACGAAACCGTCGTGCTCGGCCATTCGATGGGCGGAGCGATCACGATTGCGACGATTGAAAAGTACCCCGAAGTTTATGACGGAGCTTTGCCGATGTGCGGGCCGCTGAACGTCATCCTGAACGGATTTCAGGAACGCATTTTCGACATGCTGGCGACATTTGATTTTCTGTTTCCAAACGTGGTCGGTTCGCTGGTGAACCTGCCTCAAACCGCGAAACTGGATCAGGCAAAGGTCAAAGCCGCCATCGAAGCCGCGCCCGACAGAGCCGCGATGTTCGCCAAACATTACAGCCTCGGTTCTGCGGCTGAGCTTCCCGGCGTGTTGGCTTTCTGGTACGAGATTGTTCGTGAGTTGCAGTTTCGCGCTGGCGGTAATGCCTTCGACAATCGCAACACGATTTACGATGGCTTTGACGACGATGTAGCGTTGAATCGCGGAGTCAAACGTTACGCCGCCGACGCCAAAGCGCGCGAATATCTGCGCCAGCATTATTCGCCGACAGGCAAAATTGCCGATCCTGTGCTGACGATTCACACGACTTACGATCAATTGATTCCCGGACGCTTTGTCAGCCAGTACGACGAATTTGCGCGAGTGGCCGGAACTCAGGATTTGTTCGTCGCCAAGTTCGTCGTAGCCAAAGGGCATTGCAACTTTACGGCGCCACAAACCGGAGCGGCTTTTGATGCGTTGCTGAATTGGATTCGCACTCGCCAGCGCCCGGAAGCAGGAGAAATCAAGTAGCCTGCACAACCGTATTTCGTGTGTGGACACAATGGGCCAGCGTCGCGGGCTAAGGGCGGGCGTGCTGAACTGGCAAATGGGGGGTAGCGAACGTGTGGAGCCCGGCATTGAAGACTTCCGTGCCGGTTTCAACGTTCCATATCTTGGCCGCGCCCGGTTGCGAAGCGGTCAGCAAACGTTTGCCGTCGGGGCTGAAAGCAGCGGCGATTAACTGAATGTTTGAAAAATTTGTCGCGCAGTTTATCCCAGACGGACTGCGCGGGCTTCTTTTCCCGGTAATCGTGCAACGGAGTTTGATCGCCCGGCGGCCACATAGTGCTGATTGAATCATCGCAGTAAAACGTCACGGTCATGCTTCGACGTGAACGATGACAGTCCGCGACAACGCGCGAAACCGCATGCCAGGATTTTTCAGACCTCACCAGCACAGCCGAATTGCCGATCACAGGTTGAATCACCGCCGCTACATCCGACATCTCCGACGAACGCAAAATCGTTAGGCATCCGCCATCTTCGGCATTCCATTCATCGTTGAAATACAGCACGTGAGTGACGATCTTGTCTTTCAGGTCAAGGTGCGGCCCCAGCCATGAACCCGCGCCGTAATGAAAGACGTTGATTTCAATGGCAACCGCAGTCAGGTCAATTCCAGTCAGCTTTGACATGGCCTGGCGGTAAGCGGGCGAGACCAGGTCTTCCGCAAGTTGTCGCCAAACTGAACTTAAATTTTCCGGGTTGGCGGTTTGATTGCTGCCCATATGAACCAGCGCGCGCGATTCATATTCATAACCCTTTTCGCCGTCGTAACCGGCCACAGTTTTGAACTGATCGTGAGGGTATGTCGTCACCAGTGCCGCGCTGTCAGCAGGCGAGAATAACTTATCAATCATTGCCCACTGATAAGGCTGTGTTTCCAGTTTGTGCTGTGCGATACGAGACAGATTTATCATCGTTTTATTTCTTTTGGTTTATTCCTTTTGGCCGCGCAATTTCCGCGCAATAAATCTGAAGGGCGAGGTGATTCGCCAGGAATTCGAGTGCTTCAAGTTTGAAATGGCTTCGTCGCGTTTTGAAAGTTGTTCCTGCAATCGGCGGTTTTCGTCGTCGCCGAGTTCTAATAACCCAGGCAAGGTTTGCAACAAAACCGCCAAAGCTTCTTTGCTCTGATTGTTCGTCGTGCCATTGGCAAAAAGATCGGCGACTTGATCCCAATGCGAAGACAGCTTGCGTTGTACATCCAACACCGCTGGCGAAACAGCAGCGCAACCGAATCGAGAGATGAACCATTCAGGCTCAAGCGGTTCTGCGAAGTGAAAGATCGTGTCGAATTGCGAAAGCGTTCTGTACTTGTTGCCACGGAAACCCGCAGGACGAAACATCGGAACTCCAAATGCCAGTGCGGTGATTGATAAGTGCAGACTGGTTCCAATCGCCGCTTCCGCTCCGGCAATCAACTCGGCCAGCAGCAGAGGGTTCGGCCATTGTTGAGGGCAAATCGCATCTGGCAATTCCTCCCGGAGCAGCGCCGCGTCATCGCCAAGCACTGGGCCGATTGGCAACGCAACCAACTGATACTCACTGAAAAGCCCAGGATGACCCACCACCATTCTGACGAAGCTTTCCAGCCCTTTGACTGCTTGAACAACCAGATAAGGGCGATTGATTCCCAAAGCTTCGCGCAAACGCACCAATTCCTGCGAAGGTTGAGTTTTGTCCAGCAGCCGCGACACTCCAAAAGCAGTGTCTGGCGTGACAGCAATTTCAGATTGCGGCGAAACACGCGCAATCTCTTGCCGGGCATATTTGTCACGCACAGCAACGTAGTCGCTGCCTGTGACGGCCAATTTCATCAGCGGATCAGCCCAACTCGGAATTTGATGGTTCACTCCAGGGGCATTCCAGGCGACGGGAATGCCGTTTTGCAAGGCGGTCAGAATCGGAGCCAGCCAATAACCAGTCGGATGATGAATGCCAGGAGCGGGCGGCGCATAACCGTCGGCCACATCTTTATCGAACCTGATGACATGGCCTCCACCGATTAATACCCCGTCCAAATTCCTAGCTAACGCGGGCAGTTCAGTCAATGAAGTGACGGCATACGGCCAGTCGGCAGTCGTCTTTTCCCAATATGAAAACCGATGAAGTTTGATCGGGCCAAGTCGTTTGCTCAGTTCAAACTCCGCGATTAGCGGGAAAAGCAGATCACCGTAATTTTCAACATCGAAGGTCCCGAAGATACCGATTTGCAGTTCAAGATTGGCCATTTTAAGTTAGTTATTTTAAGCATTATTCCCGAGGCAATGAGGCGACTGTTTTCATTGAGTCAAATTAGCGGCGAGAAGAGTTTAGTGAAAATATCTGTTTCTGAAAAGCGAAGTTTTGAGAACAGCCACTGCGCATAACTTTGTATTGATCGGTCGTATTGTGCGGTTTGAGGCGCGCGAATATACTCGCGCCCGCTTCACTGTAAACATTCAACAACAATACTATTTTTCACTGGCCTCAACGCTGGCATTCTAAGATGCGCGGCCAAATCAGGAGGAACTATGAATTTAGTTGTCACCAGGATTAAGTGGATCATGCTCGTGTCCGGCTTGCTGACCTGCACGATGTTTTATGCGGCAATCGCGCCGCAAGCGGCGTTGATGTCTATGTTCGGTGAGACGCTGACCGGGCCGCTGGCCGAAATCGTTGTGCGCAACTGGGGAGCACTGATTGCGCTCAGCGGAGCGATGCTGATTTACGGCGCTTACAATCCGCCGGTTCGCCAATTGGTTTTGACCGTTGCCAGCGCCAGCAAACTTATTTTCAGTGGCCTGGTGCTTTCGCAAGGCAGTCGTTATTTTGGCCACCAGGCTGGCGGAGCAGTCATCATTGATCTGATTATGGTCATGCTTTTTATCGCTTATTTGTTTGGCGCGCGTCGTAATCCAGCCATTACCTAAACAGAAATGATTCTTGGGACTGAAAGATTACAGCTTCGCAAACTCTCGGTTGGCGATGCCGGGTTCATTTTCCAGTTGTTGAACGAACCTTCATTCATTCAAAACATTGGCGACAAAGGCGTGCGGACTCTGGACGATGCTCGGTCGTACATCCAGAACGGGCCGATGGCGAGCTATCAAAAACTTGGCTTTGGTTTGTGGTTGGTTGAAACCAAAGATTCAGCCGAGCTGGTTGGAATTTGCGGCCTACTCAAACGAGATCAGCTTGAAGATATTGATCTTGGCTACGCGCTGCTGCCAGAGTTTTCAGGCAAAGGCTACGCCGTGGAATCGGCTTCGGGTGTGGTGGAATTCGCCAAAACGCTTGGGTTCAGCCGTGTGGTTGCGATTGTGAACCCGGACAATGAACGCTCAATTCGCGTGTTGGAAAAGATCGGCTTTGGGTTTGAAAGAATGATTCAAATATCCGAAGGCGATCCTGAATTGAAGCTGTTCGCGTCCAACTTCTGACCTGCCAACTTCTGACCTGCTGGTTACATTTGTTATGAACGACACTCAATCAAACTCGCACCTTCGCACCGCCTGGCTGGTGGTCATCCTGCTGATTCCTGTCGCGCTGCTTAACTATCTGGATCGGCAGATGTTGGCGGCGATGAAGTCTTCGATGATGGGCGACATCCCGGACATTGCCACCAAAGCCAACTGGGGTTTGGTGCTGGGTTCATTCAAATGGGTGTATGCGATTCTCAGCCCGGTCGGCGGTTATCTTTCCGACCGATTGAGCCGCCGCCATGTTATCTGTTTGAGCCTGTTTATCTGGTCTGCCGTCACCTGGGCGACCGGGCATGTCACCAGTTTCAATGAACTTATAGCCGCGCGCGCAATTATGGGAATCAGCGAGGCGTTTTATATTCCGGCGGCGCTGGCTCTGATTACTGATTATCACCTGGGGCCGACCCGGTCGCGTGC
>JAGNMH010000836.1 GCA_017991275.1 Acidobacteriota bacterium | reverse complement strand
CTGAGCCTGGACCTTCGCCGCTCGTTCGGCCAGCAGCGTGTAACCCAATGCAAAGCGAATGTCGGTTCCGACAGAAATCAAACCATGATTTTTCAGGATGCCGATGTTCTTTGCGCCCAGAGCTTCAGCAATCGGATCAGCGCCGTCTTCGGAAAACACCGTGCCGATGAATTCGTTGTACACGGCCTGTTCTTCAAAAATGAACGCGCCCATTTGATCGAAAACTTCTATCTCTCGCCCTAATGCGCTGTAACCGGTGACGTATGGCGGATGCGTGTGAACAATCGCTCCCACGTCAGGTCGTCTCCGGTAAATCGCCGGATGAAGATCAATCGAAGGATTCGGTTTGTGCCGACCTTCGATGACTCGGCCTTTCATATCCACGCGAACAACGTCTTCCGGCGCGATGTCGGCGAAGTAAAACGGATATGGATTCGTCCACATTTCGTCCGTGCCGGGAATGCGAATGCTCAAGTGACCGGCGATGCTGTCGTCCATCTTTTCGTTGGCGATGATGCGACAGGCGCAGGCCAGATCAAGGCGAATTTGGTCGTGAAGATTCATCAGCCAGGCTTCTCCATTATTTCTTCATCAAATCCAGCACCAGCGAAGTCATCGCTTTGACGCCGGTTTTGAGCGTTGGCTCAGGATTCGGCGGCGCAAACGAACTGGAATGATTGCTGGGCAATTGCTTGCCAGCTTTCTGACTTTCGGCGATTTGTTCCTGCGGATAAACGCCGATGAAAAAATAAAAACCGGGAATCCTGTGGCCGTCCAATCCGAAGAATCCAAAGTCTTCACTGCCCATCACCGGGTCGGCTTTGGTGACGTTCTCTTTGCCCAGCGATTTTTCCAGCACCGTGGCCATTCGCGCCGTCAGCGCCGGATCGTTGTAAGTCGCCGGAGCGTTGGAAGCTCCAACAACGACAATCGGCGCCAGGTCGGCGGGGATGCCTGCGGTCAAGGCAACGCCTTTGGCGATTCGTTCAATCGCGGCCAGAATATTTTTGCGAACCTCGGCTTTGTAAGTTCTGACCGTCAGTTGCAGGTGAACCTCATCCGGAATGATGTTGTGTTTGGTTCCGCCGTGAATCGAACCAACAGTGACAACCGCCGGATCAAGCGGCGAGTTTTCCCGGCTGACTATGGTTTGCAAAGCCACGACAATTTGAGCGGCAACAATGATCGGGTCTTTGGTCGCTTCGGGACGCGAACCGTGACCGCCAATGCCGCGAACAGTGATGTCCACGGAATCGGCGCTGGCCATAAAATAACCCGACGCATATCCAACTGTGCCTGCCGCGCTGCCCCAGGCATGCAACCCCAACAGGTAATCCGGCTTGGGAAATCGAGTATACAAACCATCCTGCACCATCGCTTTCGCTCCGCCAATGGTTTCTTCTGCAGGCTGAGCCACCAACATCAACGTGCCTTTCCACTGATCTTTCAGTTGCGCCAGCAGCTTGGCAGTCGTCAGCAGCGAGGCCACGTGAGTGTCGTGTCCGCAGGCATGCATAACGCTGACTTCCAACCCGGCATCGTTTTTGGTTTTCACTTTGCTGGCGTAAGGCAATCCGGTCTTCTCTTCGACGGGCAGAGCATCCATATCGGCTCTGACCAGCACGGTTGGGCCGGCCCCATTTTTCATCAACGCGACGACTCCATAACCGATCACTCCCGGCTGGTCGTATTTGCCGATGTGATCCGTCACTTCGTAACCGAGCGCGCGAAGCTCTTTGGCAACATAAGCCGAAGTCTTCTCTTCGTGGCCGGAAAGCTCCGGCGCGGCATGAAGCATTTTATAAACCTCAACCAGCTTGCCGGTTTCGGCTTTCAACAGATCGTCAACTTTCGACGATTGAGCGTTCGCCGTAACCACCAACATCAGGCAGCATGTCGCCGCTAGAAACAGTTTTCTACCAATCATTATTTAAGTCCTCAGTGTTCATTAGCTTGATCGTGTCAGTAGCCCGCGCGTAAGCAAGGGCTTCAAGCTTGAGCAAGCCCTTGCTTACGCGCGGGCTACTGACACATTGATATGACTTATCGCGCAGCCTGCTGCGCAGTTTGTTTTCTGTGCTGATCGAACCAGCCGATGATGTGCAGCAATTTCGACATGTGATGGCTTGGGCGAACTGAAATGCCATGCGGTTCGTCCGGCACGCGAACCAGAACACTTTCAACCCCAAGCAGTTTCAGAGCTTGATAGTACTGCTCGGAATCCGACATTGGCGTTCGGTAATCGGCTTCGCCGGTCAAAACCATAGTCGGCGTTTTGACGTTCTTGACCACCGAAAGCAGATTGCGTTTTTCGTAATGCTCGACGTTGTCCCAGGGGAAACCCGGAAACCAGTGATTTACAGTCCAATTGCCGATGTCTGAAGTCAGCACGAAGCTGTACCAGTTGATGACCGGATAAACCGTCACCGCCGCTCGGAAACGAGTTGTATTCCCGATCATCCAACAGGTCAGAACTCCGCCGCCGCTGCCGCCAGTGACGTAAAGCTGATCGGTATCAACGTAACCTCTTGCCACTACGGCATCCACGCCGGAATTCAAATCGTAAAAGTCATCGCCCGGATA
>JAGNMH010000147.1 GCA_017991275.1 Acidobacteriota bacterium | reverse complement strand
CCAGAACCTGTTGCCGCGCCTGAACCTGTCGCTGAGGCTACGGTTGCGAATCCCGATTCAATGGACACCGCAGATGAAGACGATGAGGCTGCAGAGTTGGCGGCGCCGAAAAGAATTACAGAAGAATTAGTGCCTCCCGACACCGAAGAAGCGGCGGCACCACAAGTCGAATTGCATTCCGCACCCACTGAACCTGACTTTGAAGAAGAAATAAAAGCTGCAGCAGTTGAAACCCCGGCGATTATTCCGCCTGCGGCGACTTTCGCTCCTCAGGTTTTCGAGCCGGTAATTCCGCCTCCACCGCCTGCGCCGCCAGTCTTTGTTTCTTCACAACCGCAGAATGACTTTGCTGCTCCGTCTCAAGTCGAGGCGGCTCGCTTTGACACTCCGATTGAGGCTCCGGCTTTCACTGCGCCTGCGGTTGAAGCGCCGCGCCAGGCTCAGCCGGTGCCCTCGATTCCAATTCCGACCAGCGAAACCGAACAGCGCGCACACAACGACGCCAGACGATTTGCACGTTTGTTGGTTTCGGAAATCAAGCTTTACAACGCAGCGAAGGTCAATGAAGGACGCAAAGGTTTTGATCTTTACGACCGACTAAGAGACGAAATTGACCGCAGCCGCAAGGTTTACGACAAGCGCGTTTCGCCAGCCGTCGCCAACAAGTTCGATTATTTTTACGACGAACTGGTTCAAACACTGGCCGAAAGTGATGCTGCCAAACTTGGCGCAAATTGTCCGGGGCCGGTTGTGATTGGGTCGTAGCTGTAACGACGAAGTAAGCAGGATTTGCAGGTTGAATCCGGTAAATCCTGCCTAAAATCTTTTTGCGCTGATTTAGTATCCGTTTTTTGCCGCCCGCTTTTTAACGCCGCTTAACGCCGCCCCCTTTGGCTGAAGCATTTCAAAGGAGCGAAAGTAATGAAGGCCTTCCCCACAGTTTTTTCCCTGCCGCACCGCAGTAAACTCCTGACGCAAATCCTGATTCTGGCATTTGTGCTGAATGCCCCTGACAAGATCGCAGCGCAAAGCCGAATTAACGTTCAGCCTCGTCCGAATATCTCCACGACTTCCGATGCGGAGTTGCAAAAGATCGAAGGCACAATGGCCGGAACCCAATCCGCCGGGTTGGCGCGTTTGTTGCGGGGATATTTACGTTTGCAGGCGAAAGATTATGCCAATGCCGCAAGTTTATTGACCGATTCAAACATCGGGCGACTGACTGTTTTAGGAGATTACGCCGCTTATTTCCACGCTCAAGCCATTGCTGGAACCGGGCGTAATGAAGACGCCGAGCGTGAATTTCGCCATCTGGCTCAGACTTACCCCACTTCATTATTGGCACGCGAAGCCGTTTTGCAGGCCGCCGGTTCGGCAATGGCTCGTGGCGATTACCAAACCGCGATTGATTCGGTTGAGTTGCAGGCTGAAAAAAATGACGGAGCGGCATTGAAACTAAGAGCCGACTGTTTGGAAAAATCCGGGCGCACCAACGAAGCAATTCTGACACTTCGCAAACTTTATTTTGACGCGCCGCAATCTCCCGAAGCCGACAAAGTCGGAGAACGCCTGACTTCGCTTGGCAGTTCAACTGCGGCGGGCGATGTTTCGATGCTTCGCCGCCGGGCGGACAAACTTTACGATGCGCGGTTATATGCTTTGGCGGCTGCGGCTTATGACCAAATAATTCGTCAATTTCCAAATGAATCAAGCGACGAAATCCGCCTGATTGCTGGCGTCAGCTATTACAAAGCCGATTCTTTCAAACAATCAGCCGACACGTTGACAAAAATCCGAGCACGCACGCCGAAAATGGCGGCTGATGCTCTCTGCTATCTGGGGCTGGCTCAGCTTTCGTTGAAAACCGATGCCGCCGCCATCCAGACGCTGGTTGACCTTCGCAAAGTTTCGCCTTCCAGCGAACGCGTAGCCGAATTGCTTTACGCCATTGGCCGTTATTACGAAAGGCGCGACCTGGCCAATCAAGCCACCACTTTTTACACGCAACTGATCCGGCAGTTTCCGCAATACGACAAAGCCGACGATGCGCATTTCTATATGGCTTGGCGCGCGCACGAATCGAAAGACTTTGCCGAAGCCTCGCGGCTGTTGACCGAACATTTGGCCAATTACGGCGGCGTCACTGAAAATCGAGGCAAAGCTGCTTTTTGGGCGGCGGTGGATTTAGAGCGCGCAGGTAAAAAAGCGCCTGCCATGACGATTTATCAGAATATGCTGAAACGTTACGGCGCGGGCTGGTTCGGCCTGAACGCTGAGCGGCGCATTGAACGGCTGAAGCGTGAAGGCATTCGTCCAGCAAGCGCTGATTCCGATCTTGTTCTGCGCAGAGCAGTTGAAGGCTTGCAACCGATCAGCTTGCCGGAGGAAACAATCAGGCCAGCCGATGTTGAAAGAGTTCGCAAAGCCGAACAGTTGATGCAAATCTTGCAGTATCAATTGGCGACGACCGAACTGGAAGCCGCTCGCGAAAACGCGCCGAACTCTCCGCTGATCAATTTGCGAATCGCTCAAATCTTTCGAGCACAGGGTGAAAACGTAGCGGCGATCAACACGCTTAAACGGTCTTACCCGGATTACGGACAAACACTGCCTGAAGAAATGCCGCGAGAAGTTTGGGATGTTTTTTATCCTCTGAACTGGTGGCCAGTCATCAGGGAAGAAGCCAAGCGCCACAACCTTGACCCGTATCAAATTGCCGGTTTGATTCGTCAGGAAACCGTTTTCAACCCAATGGCGCGCAGCCGAGCCAATGCTCTTGGACTAATGCAATTGCTGCCTTCAACCGCCAAAGCCGTTGCCAGGTCTAACAACTTCGGCAGCATCACCTCGAACGATCTGTTCAATCCAAACCTTAACATTCAACTTGGCGTGGCTTATGTAAAACAATTGCAGAATGAGTTTAGGAGCTTCGAATATGTTGCCGCCGCCTACAACGGAGGCGAAACTCGTGTTCGCCGCTGGGTCAGAGAATCACCCAATCAGGATATTGAAGACTGGGTGGAATCCATCCCCTTGAGTGAAACCCGTTTGTATGTTCAGGGCGTTTACCGTAACGCCAGAATCTACCAACGACTTTACGACGAACAAGGCCGTTTCCGGGCTAATGTGCCAGAGCGGTAAAGTTTGAGTCTGAAAACTCAACCCTGAAAAAAATGGGAGAAGCTGTCAAAGCTTCTCCCATTTTCGCGTCTTCTTTCTTTACGGTGATTATGCATCTACGCCGTGACACTTCTTGAACTTCTTGCCCGACCCGCAATAACACGGATCGTTGCGCCCGACTTTTGGCATTGTGTTGACCACTGTGCGCGGCTTGCCTTCGTCTTCTCCGGCAGCAGCGGCTGAGGCGTTGGCTTTGGTAAAAGTTACCTGGCCTCTGCGCGGACGGCGTTGCAAACGTTCTTCGGGTGGCTGTTCGACTGTGACTTGCAGGTGATACAACGAGCGAACCGTATCAACATCAATTCGATCAAGCATCTGCTCAAACTGTTCGAACGATCGTTTCTTGTATTCGACCAGCGGATCTTTCTGAGCGTAACCGACCTGATTGATCCATTCCTTCATGTGTTCAATAGCAGTCAAGTGATCTTTCCATTGAACGTCAACGATGTTCAAACAAATGATGCGCTCGTAATAACGCATGGCTTCAGCGCCGACCTGAGCTTCTTTTTCGGCATACATGGCTTGCAACTTTTGCCAGATTGTTTTGCGAATTTCGTCGCGCTCCAGATTTACAAGATCAATCCCGGCTTCGTTGATATCCAGTCCGAATTGAAATTCCACCTGAACCTTGAAGGCGTCGAAATTCCACTCCTCCGGCATTACTTCCAAACTGAAGTAATCATCCATCAGCATGTCCAGAATGGCCTCGGCCATTGCCCGGATCTCTTCGCGTTGATCGGCCTGTTCCAGCAATTGACGGCGCAGCGTGTAAATCGTCGAACGCTGTTTGTTCATCACGTCGTCGTATTCCAGCAGGTGTTTGCGCATTGTGAAGTTATGGTCTTCGACGTTCTTTTGCGCGGCTTCGATGCGTTTGCTGACCATCTTCGATTCGATCGCGACGCCGTTTTCCATACCCAACCGCTGCATAATCGCCTTGACCCTATCACCGGCGAAAATTCGCATCAGATCGTCTTCCAGCGACAGGTAAAACCGTGACGATCCGGGATCGCCCTGGCGACCGGCGCGCCCGCGAAGCTGATTGTCAATGCGGCGCGATTCGTGGCGTTCGGTTCCCAGAATATGCAATCCGCCAACACTCTTAACTTCCGTGTGCTCGGCTTCGATGGACGGCTTTACTTTGCGAATCGCTTCTTCCATTTGCTCCGGCGAAGCTTCATCAGGGTTGATCTCCTGTTTTTTCAGAAGCTCCCTGGCCAGAAAGTCAGGATTGCCGCCCAGCAGAATGTCGGTTCCGCGACCGGCCATGTTGGTGGCAATCGTAACCGCGCTTTTCCGTCCGGCTTGCGCGACGATTTCAGCTTCGCGCCCGGCGTTTTCAGGCTTGGCGTTCAAAACGTTGTGTTTGATTCCGGCGCGTTTTAACTGATCCGAAATCAATTCGGAGTTTTCAACCGAAACCGTGCCGACCAGCACAGGCTGACCTTTTTTGTGAAGCTCTTTGATTTCCTCAACCACTGCTTCCCATTTTTCGGCCAGGGTTCGATAAATCATGTCCGGGTGATCCAGGCGAACCATCGAACGATGTGTCGGCACAGAAGCCACTTCCAGGTCATAAATCTTGGCAAATTCTGCGGCTTCGGTTTCAGCCGTACCGGTCATTCCGCCCAGCTTCTGATACATGCGAAAGTAATTTTGCAGCGTAATCGTCGCCAAAGTTTGAGTTTCGCGCTCGATCTTCACGCCTTCTTTGGCTTCAACAGCTTGATGCAAACCATCAGACCAGCGACGCCCGGTCATGATGCGTCCTGTGAATTCATCAACGATGACGACTTCGCCATCGCGTACGATGTATTGCTTGTCCAGCGTATACAGCGTGTGGGCCACCAGCGCCTGATTCAAACAATGAAGCATTTCCATGTTTGACGGATCGAACAGATTGCCATAACCCAGCATGCGCTCGGCTTTATCAATTCCGGATTCGGTCAGTGTGGCGCGGTGCTGTTTTTCATCAACCTGGTAATCGGTTTCGGCGATCAGCTTCGGAATAACTTCGTTGGCTTCGTAATATTTGCTGGTTGTCTCGTCTGCTCCGCCAGAGATAATCAGCGGCGTTCGTGCTTCGTCAATCAGAATGGAGTCAACTTCGTCAACGATGGCGTAATAATGCCCGCGCTGAACACAGGTCGAAAGCTCGAACTTCATATTGTCGCGCAGGTAATCGAAGCCGAATTCGTTGTTTGTGCCGTAGGTGATGTCGCTGTTGTAAGCTTCCTGTCGTTCAAAATCGTCCAGGTCGTTTTGAATAACACCAACCTTCAACCCCATAAATTTGTAAATTTTGCCCATCCATTCAGAGTCGCGTCTGGCCAGATAATCATTGACCGTGACGACGTGAACGCCTTTGCCCAACAACGCATTTAGATAAACGGCCAGCGTGGCCACCAGAGTCTTACCTTCGCCGGTTCGCATTTCTGCGATTCGCCCGCTGTGCAGGATCATTCCACCGATTAACTGCACATCAAAATGGCGCATTCCTGTGGTGCGTACAGAAGCTTCGCGCACACAGGCAAAAGCTTCGGGCAGAATATCGTTCAATGCTTCTTGTTCTAGCAGCTTGCGCGCCGCCGGTTCCAACTCAGCAGAACCCTCCAATCGTTCGGCCAATCGCGCTCTGAATTCGTCAGTTTTGGCGCGCAGTTGCTCATCCGACAACTGCTTGATCTCCGGTTCCAGAGAATTGATTTCGGCAACAGTTGGCCAAAGCTTTTTCAACAAGCGTTCATTTGCCGAACCAAAGACCTTGGTTAGTAATTTATCGAAGGCGTTCATGGCTTTTGCGTTTTACCTCAGGGTTAATGACATCGTATGTAATCAGCGTTATGTAAGCGATTGAAAATTCTAGTTGACCGTTAGCATGAGCGTCAAGCATAGGATTTTCACGGGTTTATACGTTACCAAACCGTCATAGTTCCGCTGCTTGACACCCTTTGGAGCCATTTCTATAATGCGCCCGGTTTACACAAACATTTAATCAATTTTGCCAATCAAATAACCGTTGTTTAAAGCTTCAGGGGAGTATCAGTGATCAAACTGGATATCATCAATAACGTCTCTGACAAGACAGGCGTGTCGAAGCAAAAAGCTGAGGCTGCCGTCGAAGCTCTCTTTGAGGCAATGAAAGACGCGATGCGACGAGGTGAACGCATTGAGCTTCGCGGTTTCGGCGTATTCGTCGTCAAACCTCGCAAACGCGGAATCGGTCGCAACCCGCGCACAGGAACTCAGGTGGCAATCCCGGAAGGAAAAACTATTCGATTCAAACCAGGCAAGGAACTGCAATCATAATTTTTGCACCTCCATCTCACTTTCACTCCTTGACTGAATAAGCGGCTTCGGGAATTCCGAAGCCGCTATTTTTTATTTCATCACACTTTTAAGCTTTGGCCGCCTTCGCCAGTACACCGGTTTCGGTCAGCACCTGCTCCAGTTTTGCTCGGTTGGCTTGGCTAATCGGAGTCATAGGCAATCGGTAAACTTCTTCGATCATTCCGGTCATGGCCAGCGCGGCTTTGACTGGAATCGGATTGCTTTCGATAAACATTGCTTTGAAGATGGGCGTCAACTGGCGGTTCAAACGGCGGGCAACTTCCAAGCGATTTTCTACGCTGGCGCGGCAAAGATCGCTGACCTGTCGCGGCAACAAATTCGACGCAACGGAAATGACCCCAACGCCGCCAAGCGCAGCCACCGGTAAAACCACACTGTCGTCACCGGCAAAAATCTTGAAGCTGTCATCCACAAGCGAAGCTATTTCGGCGATTTGTGTAATATTGCCGGAAGCTTCTTTGATAGCCACGATGTTGTTGATCTCAGCCAAACGAGCGACGGTCGCCGGTTCCAGGTTGACTCCGGCACGGCCTTGCACGCTATATAAAATAATCGGCAGCCCCGTCGAATCGGCAATCGCGCGGTAATGTTGGTACAAGCCTTCTTGCGTAGGCTTGTTGTAATACGGCGTCACAGACAGGATTGCGTCTACTCCGAGATTTTCGTAGCGGTGAATCTTTTCAATAACTTCGCGCGTGTTGTAACCGCCAGCTCCGGCAACAACCGGGACTCGGCCAACAGAATGCTCCAGCGTCAGCTCGACGACGCGAGCCTGTTCGGCTTCGGTCATCGTGACGCTTTCGCCGGTAGTGCCGCAGGCCACCAGAAAGTCCACGCCGCCGTTGATCTGAAATTCAACAAAGCGCCGAAACGCAGCTTCGTCAATTGATTCATCTCGGCGAAACGGCGTAATCATCGCAGTTCCGCAGCCCTTGAGTTCAGTCAGATTTTTCATTGTTCCACCTCTATGGTTTCGAAAAGAAGTTCAGGAAATTCGTAAATGCCTTGTTTGCCGACAATCAGTTCCGCAGCCAATACCGCTCCGGCGGCAAAGCCTTCGCGATTACGGGCTGTGTGGGTCAGCGTGATGGTATCGGCTTCGGAATCAAAGCCGACTTCGTGCGTGCCGGGAATGTGCCCTGCGCGAACGCTGACGGCTGCCGGAGTTCGGTCGCCGTATGCTTCGCGCATCATTCGCGCCATCACTAAAGCCGTTCCCGATGGAGCGTCTTTTTTGAATTTGTGATGCGATTCGATCAAATACGGATCGTACTGATTGTAACGCTCAAACAACGCCGAAGCATCGCGTACAAGCTTGAAAAACAAATTGACACCAATGGAAAAATTCGCGCCCCATACCAGCGCAGCCTGGTTTGTTTCAACCAGTTGGCGAACTTCGTCAAGCTCAGTGTACCAACCTGTTGTCCCGACAACTGTCGGAACGCGCAGGCCGACCAACGGACGAATGTTATCCATCGTAACATCCGGCATTGAAAACTCGATTGCCACGTCCGCGTCAACCAGGCTTTCAGCCGTCAGCCCTTTGCCGCCGATGTTGTTATCAATGTCGAAGCGCGCGACAACAGAATGCCCGCGTTCCAGCGCGATGCGTTCGACAATCTTCCCCATTTTGCCGTAACCGACAATTGCAATTTTCATCGTGTCACCTCAAATCACCTTGGGCCGCCAGCGCTAGCCGCAGCCACAGCTTCGAAAGTCGCAGTGTCCGGTTCACTGAAAAACTCTTTGTGCAGAGCTTTGACCGCGCGTTCGACATCGTTGTCGGCAACAATAAAACTGACGTTGATGGCCGAAGCTCCGTGCGAAATCATTGAAACATTGACATCTTCAATGCTGGAAAAAATCCTTGCAGCCAGCCCTGGAGTGAACTTCAGATTTTCGCCGACCAGACAAATCAAAGCCTGATCGCGTTCAACCCTGACTTCGCCAAATTGCTGTAAATCGGCGACGACCTGCTCCAAGCGCCGTGTGTCGTCTAGGGTAACCGAAACGCTGACTTCGGAAGTTGCCACCATGTCCACAGAAGTTCCGTGGCTGGCGAACACATCGAATAATCTGGCCAGAAAGCCATAAGCCATCAGCATTCGATCAGAAGCTACGTTGACGACAGTGATTCCACGTTTGAAGGCAATCGCTTTCATCGGAGCTTTTGACTGCGGTGCGTTACGAACGATGGCAGTGCCTTCGTTCGACGGATTGCGCGAATTGCAAACGCGAACGGGAATATCTTTGGCCATCGCGGGCAACAGCGTGCTGGGATGCAAAACCTTAGCGCCGAAATAAGCCAGTTCGGAAGCTTCGGCGAACGAGATGGTTTTGACCTTGGCGGCTTCGGCAACGATGCGCGGGTCTGTTGTCAAAATGCCGTCAACGTCCGTCCAGATTTGAATCTCTTCGACGCCCAGAGCCGCGCCAATGATCGCAGCCGAATAATCTGAACCACCTCGCCCTATGGTCGTCGTCACGCCTTCAGCCGTGGAACCGATGAAGCCCTGTGTCACTGGCAATCCGCCATTGGTCAGTGATGCCATGAAGCCTTCTTTCAATTTTGGATTGGCTTCATCGAATTGTACTGCCGCGCGAGTGAAATCGTCGTTGGTTCTCATCAATGGGCGAACATCAACCCAGACGCCTTTGATCGCTTCGGCGCGAAAGGCCGCGGCAACGATGGGGGATGAAAGCAATTCTCCGTTAGCCGAAAGTGCGTCAGAAAGTTCAGGCGTGACTTCGCCTGCCTGACTGACCTCCTCCAGAGTAGCGCGAATTCCATCAAAACGATTTGCCAGCGCCAGTCGCAACAAACTTTTTTCTTCGGCCAATGCCAGTTGATCCGCCGTTTTGAAGTGGTGATCGGCAATGGTTTCCAGCTTAGACCAAGCAGCAGCCAAATCGCCCGAAGCCGCCAACCGCGAA
>JAGNMH010000146.1 GCA_017991275.1 Acidobacteriota bacterium | reverse complement strand
ACATTACGCTTTCTCCTTCCTGCGAATTCTGGTATGCGCGATCCAAGTTTCAGTGCTGCGTAGCTAGCTTTGATTTTACCATCACGACAATGCTTTCTATTGATTCACGACGAGCGTCAACAAATGCCCTTGTGGGTAATAATCCGCTCAATTCTGTGTCATCCAATCGTAAAGGCAAAATATAAGTATCACCACGTTCGAATTCGTGGGCCAGTGCTGCTTCCAGTTCGACCTTGGTCCAGCGACTTGTGAAATAGTTTGTAGACATCAATACGATGCAGTAACGAGCACGAATCCGATACAACTCTGCGAGGTGAAGCTGAAGATTTCTTCCCCATAGGTTCCACTGCTCTGATCTGTCGTAGAATACAGCAATGCCATTCAGCCTAAGCTCATCTGACAGACGCTCTGCATATTCGCGGTCGCTACCGGAGAAAGACAATGCTACATCGTAGTCGAAACCTTCCTTGTCTGCGACGTATTGCTGCCCTCGTAAAAGAATAGCCTTGGTTACATCTCGTTCCGCATCTTCGATGTCGTTGATGCGTTTGAATACTTCTGGAAGAGCAAGTACTGCGGAGCCAATATTCGGAATTGACTTAAGAATGCGCGTGCATTCTTCGCAAAATGCCGGACCTTTCGCGAGACCGATTTCGATGTCGGACATGAAGCCGCAAAAATCCATGACGCATCCGCGTGTTTCATTACCGTGGTCGGCTAATCCGACGTCGATGCCGACTGAAAAAAGGATGTTCGAAACAATTGCGCTGAAGAATCGAGGGTCATGGTTCTTGGCATTCTCGTATTCGCGGCGCATGAATTGCACTGAGAGAACCGCGACACGCGGTGGGTCTTCATCAACCTCTCGGCCACCGACGAACAGTTGGTAGAAGTCGTTGTCAAAGAGACGTTTTTCCGTAAAAACTATAATGCCATCGTCAGTACTATACCCTGCCTCAGTTCGGATTCGAGCGGCAATGCGAGACGCCTCATCATCCGAAATGGTGCCCGGTGTCAGAAGACTGTGCTCCAATCTTCGACTTGGGCGAACACCGACAAATTCTACAATATTCTGCGCCGCGTTCCATTTGCGGAGTAATTCTGCAATGTGCTGCTCAAAATCAAGATGCAAGTGCACAAGTACAATTTGATAGCTCATAGCCTGTGACTTGCCTCATCAAGTGAAGACGGCAGGCGAGATTCCAAAAAGCGAGCCAAGCTGTTTCGCCTGCTCTGCGGTGATGGATCGCTTGCCGTTGACGATTGCTGAAGTGATGCTGTGGGAGCCGAGGATCGGTTGCAGGTCGCTCTGCCGCAATCCGCGAATTTGCACGTAATGTTGCAGGATGCGATGGCTGGGCGCTTCCGGGATTGCGTGATGCGCTTCTTCCCAGTTTTCGGCCAGCGTCGAAAGCAGATCGAGCAAGCGATCTTCTTCGTGCGAGAGATTGGCTTCGCCTTTGCGAAGCAGGCGTTTGATTTCAGCGAGCGTCTGATCGTATTCGGTTTCAGTGGTGATTTTCATTGGCTTCTCCTTGTCGTATTCAAGTGTCAGGAATTGAATCGTGATGGTGTTGGCCAATCTCCCTGACAAAATCAGCGGCTTTCAGAATCCGAAGGAACGGATAACGGGAACGGAACCGTAAGTCGGGGGCGGATGAAGCGGTCATCAGGTCGAGCAAGTCTTTGTCTTGACTCACCAAATACGAAGCATTGGCGATAATGGCGAGATTTACATATGGCTCATCTTTCGGATCGCGTTCGTAATGAAACTCTTCAGGAACATTTTTGATGAAAATAGCCCGGCTTTCGATCTTGAGAAACAGCGCATTGATCAGACGCTCATTGAGCGAAGGGAATTTCAGCCTAACCACCGGGCGGTTGAGTATCTCGCGCACTTCACGCAAAACCGCTTCGCTAACGAAGAGGGAGATTTCACCGTTAAAAAACAACCTCAGGCAGGAGCGTGCCGGGCCGCGTCGGTTGGCTGCTCCTTGAAGAAAGATATTGCAATCAAAGACCACACATGGCGATTCGTCAGGCATAGGCTACTTTCCCCCGTGCTTTTCCTCCCAGATTGCCTGGCGCTCACGCTCAATCAATTCATCAAACTCCTCATCTGTCATTCCGCTTTCGTCAAAGCTCCGAGAAAACGGTTCAACGATTTCCTCGAAAGGCTTTTGAGCCAATAAGGCTGTTTTCAGCAAGTCGAGTGCATATTCCACCGGAGCTTTTTTCTGCTGTTTGGCAGCTTCTTCGATGGCCTGAACAGTCTCAAGATCGCTGATTTCAAGTGATAAAGTTTGCATAGTTTCCTCCTACCTTTTGCGGGCAAGCCATGTTACTGCGCTGTGCCCGGTAAGGAAAATCCTCCCGCCGCATCTGTCAGCACCAACAACCAATCATTTCCACGTCCGCTGGTCGGCGGAGTGAAAGTCTGGATTCCCCAACTGTCCTGATCCTTAATCGAATACGCGACGCCGTAACGCGGGTCGAACCAGTATTGGCGTTGCTGGTCGGCCTTGATGACGTTTTTGTTCAGCGTGAAGCTTTCTCCGCGAGGCGAATAGAACATTGCGAAAGAACCGTCGCTGGCGCGAGCGGCTCGCATCTTGGCTCCGCCGGTGGTTGGGCCGTTCAGGATCAGGCTTTGATCCGGCACGAGTTTGGTAAAGGGAAGCGATTCAAATAAACGGCGAACGTGGCGCATCTGGAAGGCTCCGGGATGATCCAGAGCTTCGTGCCAGGGGATGTTGGCTCCGATGATACTGCCGGGCAGGCCGAACAAATCGCGCAGCCGATTCGGATCGCCAACCGTTCCCGAAGCGGCGGGTTTGAACATTTGCCAAATGTTGTTGTTGCCGTAAGTGTAGCCGCAGGCTCCGGCCAGCAATGACCAATAAGCCGCCTGCCGCACGTCATAATCGTCGAAGCGATCAATGCCGGTTGCGTTGCGATTGTAAAAGCCGACGGGGATTCCTTCGTACCGAGGCTCGCCGTCCAGCGTAGGTTTAACCGGTTTCAGGGCGTAATCGTTTTCGATGTACAGTCCGTTGTCGTGGTCGCGCGCGGCGTGCGAAGACTGCGACATATTGAAATCCAGCCAGGTCGCATCGTGCAGTTTCAACGAAGACAAGCCCGGCCCTATGGGATGAAAGGTTTTCAAATGCGTTCCGCCGTCGCCTTCGGTCAACCCCGCGGCCATCGCTTCAATGATTGCGCGTTCGGCGTCGTTGGTGACGGAACGGTCTCCGCCCAGAACCCAGATGATCGGTTTGTCTTTGTACCGAGCGCCAAGAAAGCGTCCGTAGCTGCGCGCGTTCGTCGGATTGAAAGCCGCTTTGTCGCCCGGAGATTTAATAGCCCAATAACTGCCCCAGGTCGGCAGCATCCCGACAAACAAGCCCAACTCTTCGGCTTTGTTGACGATGAAATCCACGTGGCGGAAATAGGCTTCGTTCGGTTTGGCCGGATCGCCGCCCGCCAGCGGCAAATCGCCGTAAGCATTGGGAACCGTCAGTCCGCCAAGTTGTGCCAACGCGACGGCTTGAATAACTGTGAAGCCTTTTTGTGCGCGGTTGGTCAGGTATTGAGAAGCTTCTTCGCGGTTCAGGCGATGAAATAGCTCCCAGGCAGTGTCCCCCAGATAAAAGAATGGCTTGCCGTTTTCGTATTGCAGGTAGCGGCGGTTTTCTGTGAGTTTGAGTTTCGGCGCAACGGCGAACGCATTCACGGGCGCAAGCAACAGCGCAACTGTCAGGCATAAGCAGGCAAAACGATTCATTGTGCTGATTCCTTTTTCGGTCGAGCTAAATTAAACGTGCCGGTGTAAAACGCGCTGGTGAAGAAGCCTACGAACTCTTTTTCGGTGGCTCGGCCAATCCAGTCGAATACGCCGCCGTCTTTTGCGCCGAGGTCGGTAGTGCCTTTGAACATGACGACTTTGCCAACCAGACGGCCTTCCATCTTGATCGAGTATTTGTAAGTGCCGCCGCAATCGCCTTCAAACACGGCCAGATAAGTGCCGTCTTTCAATTCGATTTTTGCGTCCAGCTTTTTGCAGATGTCTTTGGGTGGAGTTGTGCCTTGCGCGGGGCTGTAAACACCCCAGGTTCCCGTCCATTCGCCCGCGATTTCAGGCGCAGCAGGTTTGGCTTGAGCGGCAGCAGGAGTTTGGGCGAGCGCCGAAGCTCCGGCGACAAGCAAAATGAAGCAGAGTGAAGTCAGCCTGGTCAGAGTTTTCATGAATTTTCCTTTTGGTTTGGTTGTAATTGTGTAGAGTTTCGATCACGGCGAGGCGGAATTTATCAGCTTGCCGCGAAAAGAGCCAAGTCACGATCCCAAGCCGGCGACTGAAGTTGGCATATTCAGGAATCTTCTTTTACAGTGTGAGCGTAACTCGCAACACTTTCAAAACAATAGAAACAGAGCAGGCATTTTTACCAAAGAAGAAAACTGTCACGCAGCGAACTCCGCACTCGCTGCCAACCTCTCAATTCAACTTCAGGAGACAACAATGCTGGAAAAGAAAATCAAACGTTTGATTGCCGCTGCCGCTTTGGCGACGGCAGTTTTATGGTCGTTCACGGGACTGGTCGTTCCTTCGACTCAGGCCGCCAATGACGAACAGGCGCAAGCTGCTTCACAACAGCCTCCGAATTTTCAGGCTGCCGCCGGAGAGCAAAAGATGGAAGAGAAGTACAAAAACATTCAGGCTCTGAAAGGCCTGCCCGCTTCGCAAATGCGAGCGATGATGAATTACATCAGCGCTTCATTGGGCATGACCTGCGGCGAATGCCACGTCAGAACCGGCGATCAGTGGGAGTTCGACAAAGACGACAACCCGCACAAAAAGATCGCTCGCAATATGATTACCATGACGATGGGCATCAACAAAGCCAGCTTCAATGGACGCACACAGGTGACCTGTTTCACCTGTCACCAGGGGCATGATCATCCGCCCAGCGTTCCGCCGATTGCGGCTGCCAAAGCTCCGGAAGCGCCCGCGGCTCCTGGCACGGCTCCCAAAGCCGAAGAGATTATTGCCAAATACGTCCAGGCTTTGGGCGGCAAAGAAGCCATTGAGAAGGTCAAAACTCGCGTCATCAAAGGCGTCAGCGTGGCCGGCAATGGCCAAAGCTTCCCGCTGGAAATCAATTATGGCGGCACGGACAAATACACGCTGAGCGTGGCGCTGCCTCAAGCCGCAACGACTCAGAAATTCAATGGCACTGCCGGTTGGCTGAAAAATGCCCGCGAAGACCGCGCGATGGACAGCGCGGATATTGCTCGTGCCAAGTCGCTAGCCTGGAGCCTGGAACCAGTTCAATTGAAAGAGCCGTTCCCGCGAATGGGTTTTGCCGGGACTGAAAAAGTTGGCGACAAGGATTGCAACGTTTTGCAGATGCGGACGCCGGAAGGGAACCGCGTTCGTTTCAGCTTCGACAAAGCTTCCGGCTTGCTGTTGCGTCGTGTAGTCCAAACCGTCACCGCCATTGGCATTGATCCCGAACAAACGGATTACGATGATTATCGCGACGTTGACGGCGTCAAAGTTCCTTTCACGATCACAGCAACTTATCTGGATCGGAACTACAATTCGACTCGCAAGTTCACCGAAGTGAAACATAACGCCAAAGTGGACGATGCTCTGTTCGCAATGCCTGCGGCCAAACAGTAATCAAAGCTCGGCGCAGAAACACGAACGGCCAGCCGGAGTCACAGGTTTTGTGCTTCGATTGGCCGTTTTATTTTTATTGAAATGGCAAGCTAACGTGACGTTTGGCAGAGGCGCAATAATGAAGACTCGCAAACTGCATCGAGTAATTGGTTTGGTGATGTTGTTGCCGCTGTTTGGATGGGCGATTACCGGTTTTATATTCTTCCTCAAGCCCGGTTACGAAGGCGCTTACGAATTGCTGCAACTAAAAACCTATTCGGTGGACGGGGGGAGTACAGTCTTGAAGACAGACCCGTCATGGTTGGAGTTCAGATGCTTGAAGACCATTTTGGGTAATCATTTACTCGTTCGAACTTCGCAAGGTTGGCAGCATCTTGACCCGGCGACGCTGGCGGTCAAAGCCAAACCGACTGAAGACGAAATCAAAAAACTATTGTCGGATGCTTTTTCGGCAAACCCGCAACGTTACGGTCAAATTGCAAAGATCGAAGGCGCAACTGCGACGACCACAACAAACATCCGCGTCGCGTTGAACTGGCACAGGCTGAGCTTGCAGCAAACAGGCAAAGACACAGAGCGAATTGATTGGCTCTACAAAATCCATTACCTGCAGTGGACAAGCGTCAAGTGGCTGGATAAAATTCTGGGCCTGCTTGGGCTGGTACTGATCGCGACTTTGAGCTTTTTAGGATTAATGCTCCAGCGGGAGTCAGCGACGCGCAAATAATAAGCTGGTAACTGCCATGGCAATCACTCGTCGAAAAAACAAAAGCGGTTGGCGCGCGTTGGGCGCGCTGATCCTGCTATTGACGAGCATCTTTACGCCTTCGATTAAATCATTTTTGCCGGAACCGGTTTCTTGTGGGATGGCTTGCTGCGAAGCCAGCGGCGTTTGTTATTGCCAGAGCCATCATACGGACGAAGGCGATGAAGATGAAACGGCCACGCAATCCGATACGCGCACAGCCAGTTCATACAAAGCCAGCATCAGCCAATCCTGCCCTACCCAATGCGCGCAGGTTCCCGCCGGTTTTCAAAAGCATTCAATTGCCAAAGCGGCTGCGCCGCGCATCACCTTCGTTATAAACACAACTCGCCAGCTATTTATCAGCGTTCCGCATTTTGCGCGGGATGCCCTGGTTGCCGAAGCTAATTCTCCGCGAGCGCCGCCCGCTCTCTTTCATCTATAAATCAGCTCATCCATTTCAAAAACTAAGCGCAGTTGTGCGTCCAATATCGGCAAGCCGGATATTTGAACGGTTTGCTTCGGCTGATGCATGGCTGTTGATTTCTGCTGCTTGATCAAACCAGTCGGCAGGCGTGTTCGACCGCCTTGTTGATGGTTTGGCAGTGGCAGCAGGTGAGGAGAACAAATGAACCGTAGAGATTTTGGAAAACTTTCGGCTTTGGCGGCGCTGGCTTCACTGCCCACACCGCCCACACCGCCCACACCGCCCACACCGCCCACACCGCCCACACCGCCCACACCGCAAAGCAACGCGCAACAAACGGCGCAGGAAAAAGAACACGACGCAGCAATGAAACGCGCCGAAAACCTGATGGGCGGCGCGAAATTGAAAATCGCCATGCTCGCTTATCCAGGTATGTATTTGCAGGATTTGGTCGGGCCGCTGACGATGTTTGAAGCCTTGATGAATCGAGACATTCATCTGGTTTGGAAAGACAAACAGCCGGTCAAAGCGGGCAGCCTTGTCACCATCACTCCGAACACCACGCTCAAAGACTGTCCTGACAATCTGGATGTGCTGTTCGTTCCGGGCGGATTGCCGGGCACGCAGCAGGTGATGGACGACGATGAAGTTCTGAACTTTCTGGCCGAAAAAGGCAAAACCGCCAAATACGTGACCAGCGTTTGCACGGGTGCGCTGGTGCTTGGCGCGGCGGGTTTGCTGAAAGGTTACAAGGCGACTTCGTACTGGAACACGCTGGAAACGCTGAAAGTCTTTGGCGCAATTCCCACCGAAGGCCGCGTGGTCATTGACCGCAATCGAATGACCGGCGGCGGCGTGACTGCGGGACTCGATTTCGGTTTGGCGATTGTGGCGAAGCTGCGCAATCAAACCTACGCCGAAGCAGTGCAATTGTATGTCGAATACAACCCGCAACCGCCGTTCAATTCCGGCTCGCCCGCGACGGCCAACAAACAAGCCAAAAAATTCATTGACGACATGTTCACTCCGGCGGCGAAGTCGCTGCACGAAACTGCGCTGAAGGTGCAACAACGTCGTGTCTAACCACTCAAGAAAGGAGCATTCATAATGAAAACGCAAAATCACACGATCAAACTCATCGCAATCATCGGCATATTCGCCTGCGGCCTCGCTTTGCGCGAATGGCCGGGCGCTTCCGCACACGAAGGCCACAAAAAAGGGCACGCTCCCGCGACGGCTAAAAATCTTCGCAATCCGGTCGAACACAACACGGCCAACATCGAAAACGGCAAGGCTCTGTACGAAGCGAATTGCGCCGGTTGTCACGCCGCCGACGGCAAAGGCGAGAAATTCAATAAGACGGCCAAAGTCAAAGTCCCCGACCTGAAAAGCCATTACGTGATGAAGCTGACCGACGGCGAAATCTTTTATGTCATCACGCACGGCATCAAAACCAGCGGAATGCCCGGTTACAAACTCAAAGCGAGCGACCGCGAACGCTGGCAGATGGTGCATTACGTCAAGCATCTGGGCATGAGCGAAGAAGACCATGCAGCAATGCCCGGCGGCGCGACTCAAGATTTCGCGTTGCGCTTCAAGCCCGTTGTCGGCGACAA
Source organism: Acidobacteriota bacterium (assembly GCA_017991275.1). Taxonomy (GTDB): domain Bacteria; phylum Acidobacteriota; class Blastocatellia; order RBC074; family RBC074; genus RBC074. The sequence goes on along the minus strand of JAGNMH010000146.1, from coordinate 1,012 downwards.
ACCTTTCACCTGCGGGCAGAGTTACGAAAACATCGGCTCGACCAATTCCAAGATCACGCCGACGGATTTTCGCTTTTACGTTCACAACGTCCGGCTGATTGATGCCGCTGGCAAGGAAACTCCACTGGCACTGGAACAGGACGGCAAATGGCAGGTGGACAATCTGGCGCTGCTGGATTTTGAAAACGGCAGCGGCCCTTGCGCCAACGGAACCGCCGACACCAACGAAGTCATCAAAGGTAAAGCTCCGGCGGGGAAATACGTCGGCGTGAAGTTTGCCGTCGGCGTGCCGTTTGAACGCAACCACGCCGAACCGGCCAAAGCGCCTTCGCCGCTGAACCTGACGCAATTGTTCTGGGTTTGGAATTCCGGCTACAAGTTTGCGCGCATTGAAATGCAAACGACGGGTTTGCCGCAGGGGTGGTTCCTTCATTTGGGCAGCACAGGTTGCCAACCGGGCGGCACGATGCAGACGATTCCGACCAAATGCGATTTTGGGAATCGTGCCGAAATCATGCTCAGCAATTTCAACGTCAACGGCGATGTCGTCATCACCGATCTGAAAAAGCTGCTGGACGGCGCGAACGTGGACGTGAACCAGCCGAAAACCGCTCGCGGTTGTATGTCGGCGCAAAACGACGCCGATTGCGCTCCGCTGTTTGCCAATATCGGCTTGCCGTTCGCGGGCAAAGAATCGCCGGGGCAGAAATTCTTCTCGACCGAAAAAGGTTCCCATACTGCATCCCTGGGAAAGGCTTCTTTGGGAAAAACGGGGGGCGCGAGGAATTAACTGCTTCAGTGACCGGCTGGCATTGGGGGATGCCAGCCGGATTCCCCGCGCCCAAAATCCCTGCGGACAATCCGATGACCGTTGCCAAAGTCGAACTCGGTCGTCATCTGTTTTACGACACGCGGCTTTCCGTGAACGGGAAACAATCGTGCGCTTCGTGTCACGATCAGGCGAAAGCCTTCACCGACGGCAAAGCTCTGGCCATCGGCACAACCGGCGAAA
>JAGNMH010000145.1 GCA_017991275.1 Acidobacteriota bacterium | reverse complement strand
TCTGTCAGCTTGGCGATAATCGCGCTGTCGAAATCGGCGATTGAGCCTTTGTCAAAAATCCTGGCCCCTGCTTACGCCCGGAGCGATGATCCCAGCGCAGGTACTGACCGTCCTTTCTCGTGTAACTGACGTTTTCCAACACGCACAACAGAGCAAAGCGCAGCACAGTTTGCGTGGCGTCATCTTCGATGTGCAAGGCTGTCAAATAACCTTCGACGGCTTCGTGCGTTTGCGGCGAATAAGCTCCGCACGTGATCCTTAGTTCCGGCAGATTATCGCCAATCGCCTGCTGCCAGGGTTTAGCTTCAATCCACTTGCGCAACCGCCCAGCCTGTTTTTCAGAAAAGGATTCTTCAAACAATTTTCTGGTCAGGATGATTTGCTGACCAATGGGCAATAGCTCTATTCCTTCGGCTTGCAAACCAACTGCGCTGGCGACAAACAAAGCAGTGCCGCTGCCAGCAAATGGGTCAAGCATTTTGCCAACCGTGATTTTGTATCGGTCAAGCAACGATTCAATCAGCGCAGCAGAAAATGCCTCTTTGTATTTGTACCAGCGATAACCAGACCGAGTTTTGTTCGCTTGAAAACTAACCAACGACCGCGACAAAGAAAGGTCAATCTGCAGACGGTCTTTGAAGTGCAGAAGCAGCGACTGATCCAGCCGATTAATTTCAACAATCGCCGGAACCGGGGTAACTGGAATCGGCGGCGATACGAGCTGCACTTTTTCTTCAGCTAAACTGAACAATATATTTCTTCCTCAATTTTTCAGTTCACTTTGATTGGTCGCCGCTTAGCAGCGATTTTGTCGAACAGGCTGACCGGCAGAATTCGCATCAGCTTCATAAAAGCCGATGCTGCCAGCGGGAAACGAATGACGCGGTCGCCTTGTTCCAATCGGTTAATAATCAATCTAGCAGCTTCGTCGGCTGCCATCATAAAAGGCATTTTGCCGAAGCTTTCGGTCATAGGCGTTTTCACGTAACCCGGTTCGATTGTCACCAAATTGACGCCTTGAGCTTTCAATTCAACTCGCAAACCGTCGAACAAAGTCGAAAGCGCAGCCTTTGTCGCGCAGTAACCAGCCGAACCCGGAAAACCTCTGTCACCGGCCAGACTGGAAATTGCGGCGATGGTTCCCGATCCTTGTTGCCGCATCACGGGCAGCAATTCTTCCAAACAAAAGGCAACACCCATCAAATTTGTTTGCAGCAATCGCTGGAATTTTTCAGCCTTGAATTCGGCGGCGTTGGTTGGGCCGCCTATGCCTGCGGAAAGAATCGCCATATCAATTCGCCCGAATCGGGTGACGGTTTCAGCGATGGCTTGCTTGACTTGAGTTTGATCACCAACATCGCAAGCGAGCGCGATGGCTTCGCCACCTGCTTGACCAACATCCTGGCACAAAGCGTCGAGCAAATCCGCTCGACGCGCAGCCAGCGCCAGCGCATACCCTTTTGGCGCAAGTTGCTGCGCCAAAGCGTAACCGATTCCGCTTGATGCTCCGGTGATAAAAGCGATTTGTTTCATTGTTTGCAGTTTGTTGCGAGCGCAAACAGATCATAACGGAGCAGGCCGCTTGTTCCAAGCTAAGGGTTGAGTGAGAATCCAGCCCCTTACCCAATGTTCAACTTTCCAGGAGTAACAGCATGAAATTCCAGATTCCTTTTTCAAAAACCTTCAACCGAATTTTCGCCAATGCTCGAAATTCCAGACTTTTTCCGTTTGCGATTGGCATTGCCGCAGCGGCCATGCTGGCAACGGCTTTGCTGACAATGAACGGCGGAGCGATTTCCGCCGAAGAATTCAGGACCTTACAACCGCTTCAGGATTTTGACGAATCAGAGGGCGAAGCCCGTCGCCGCGAAGATTGGTTTTATTACCAGCGCGCTTATCCTGCCAAAAACATTCCCCCTGATGCCAGCTTGCGGATGCGCGAGCAACTTGATCAGGAAGAAGCTCTGTTGAAACAAAGGCGGTCGGCTTTCGGTTTGGCTGCCGAACCACAACAGCAAGCCGTTTGGGCGGCGCTTGGGCCTGCTCCGATTTCTGACGGACAGACCTTTGGCTTTTCGGTTACCCCAGTGGCTGGGCGAGTGTCGGCGATTGTGCTTGATCCGGGTTACAACGGAACCACGAACCAGACTGTTTACGTTGGCGCGGCGCAAGGTGGTGTGTGGCGTTCGATTGACAACGGAACGAACTGGACTCCGTTGATGGACAATCAACCTTCGCTGGCTGTCGGAGCAATTGCGATTGATCCGAACAACTCGAACGTGATTTACGTCGGCACCGGAGAAGGTAATCGCTCCGGCGACACTTATTACGGGCAGGGCTTGCTGAAATCCACAGATGGCGGTTCGACCTGGCAACAGATTACCGGCCCGGTTTCAACCACTGCGCCGAATCTGCCGGCGTTCATCAACTGTTCGTTCATGACCATCGAAATTGATCCCAGCAACACACAGACGCTTTATGCCGCGACAAACATCGGCCTGACCAGCGGCCCATCCGGCGGCAGTGGGGTTGTGGTGATTGGCAATCGTGGAATCTGGAAATCCACCGATGGCGGAATCAATTGGCGAAACTTGAATCCAGGCAACTTCGACGTTGATCGAACAGGAACCGACGTGCTGGTTGATCCGCGAAAACCTCAGCGAGTTTTCGCCGCGATTTTGAACCTGGGAATTTATCGCTCCGAACAGGGCGGTGAGCCGAACACCTGGACTTTGCTTTCTGGAGGATTGCCGCTTGGCAATGCTACGAGCCCCACTTTCCAGAGAGTTGAAATAGCAGCCGGGCCGCCGATCCAACCTTCGACCGAATCAACTCTGTACGCTGCATTCGCAGCCGCCAGTGACAATTTGATGGGTATATGGCGCTCGACCGACGGCGGAAATAACTGGTCGCAAGTTGCCACTCCGCAAACTTCCGGCCAGGCGAATTACAATCTGGAACTGACGGTTGATCCAACCGATGCCAACATTGTTTATTACGGAACCTCCGCCAATAGCGCCAACAACGGCGGCACGGTTTTCCGCAGCACCAACGGCGGCCAAAGCTGGAGCGATTTGAGCCGCGGCGACAGCGGCATAGGATTGCATGCCGATACTCACGCAATCGCCGTCAGCCCGGCCAATCACAACATACTTTTCACCGGCAACGATGGAGGCGTCTGGCGAACAAACAACTCCACGGCAAACACAGTCGTCTGGCAAAGCATGAATTCCAGTTTGAACATCACTCAATTTCAAGGCATTGCCTTGCATCCGACAAATCCAAACTTCGTTGTTGGCGGCACGCAAGACAACGGAACCAACCTGTTTACAGGCCAGTTGAGCTGGAGTCACATCCGTGACGGTGACGGCGGTTTTACGCTGATTGACCAGTCGAACCCTTTGGTGATTTACCACACGTTTTTCAACCAGAACAACTCCGGCGGAGAGCGCGCACAGATCGGCCCGGAAATTTCGCTTAACGGCGGTAATACCTGGTCACGGCGGGGATGTTTCGGCTGTTCGGCGCTGCAAGGAAATTTCAATCCGGCTGACCGCGTGGGCTTTTATGCTCCAATGGCTCAAAACACCGGCTTTACCGGCCAAAGCGGCAATGTCATTTATTTTGGCACTCACAGGCTTTACCGCTCCTCCGATCAGGGAGCGAGTTGGACTGGTCTGGGCACAAGCTCCGACGGTTTCGGAACCGATTTAACCAAAGGCACAGGCAGAATGTCGGCCATCGCCGCTCACCCCAGTTTGGCCAATGGACAGGAAATCGTTTGGGCCGGGGCCAACGACGGCTCGATTCAGATCACCACCAACGCGGGTTCCGGCTCTGGCGCAACCTTCACCAATTTAACCAAAGCACCGCTGCCCAATCGCTTTCTGACTGACATTGCGCTGGACAAGAACAACGCGCAGCGTGCGGTCGTTACTTTTTCAGGCTTCAACAGCGTAACTCCCGCCACGCCGGGCCACGTTTTTCTAACCTTCAGTCAAGGGCAAAGTTGGGCAGACATCAGCGGCAATCTGCCCGACGTGCCTGTGACTTCAGCGGCCATAAACCCCAACGACGCAAACACGATTTACATCGGCACAGACCTGGGAGTTTTCCAGACGACAAACGGCGGTTCCAGTTGGGAACGGCTGGGCAATGGAATGCCTCGCGTAGCCACGTACATGGTTCGTTATCACGCGGCAACCAACACGCTTTATGCCGCCACGCATGGGCGCGGAGTTTTCAGGCTGACAACTTCGCGCGCGCTGGCGACAGTTTCAGCCGCCAGCTTCAGCGCATCGGCGATTGCGGCTGAATCAATTGTCGCGGCTTTCGGAACCGGACTGGCGACAAGAACTGAAATCGCCGGGACAGTTCCGCTGCCAACCGTGCTGGCCGGAACTCGCGTGGTGGTCAGAGACGCGCTGGGGACAGAGCGATTCGCTCCGTTGTTTTTCGTCGCCGCGACTCAAGTCAACTTCCTGATTCCGCCGGGAACAGCCGCGGGAACTGCAACGATCAACATCACCTCCGACGACGGCACGGTTTCTTCCGGCGCTGTCCAGGTTTCAACCGTCGCGCCAACGCTGTTCGCAGCCAACTCCAACGGACGCGAAGTGGCGGCGGGCTTTGCTTTGCGGCTAACCGCTGCCGGAGCGCAGATTAACGAACCGATCAACCGTTTCGACGCCGGACAAAACAAATTCGTCTCTGTGCCGATTGACCTGGGCATCGCCAGCGATCAGGTTTACGGAGTGCTGTTCGGATCAGGCTTCCGCAATAACGGCGGCTTGGCGAATGTTTCAGCAACAGTCGGAGGAACTCCGGCAATGGTTCAATACGCCGGACCGCAAGGCGGTTTCGTAGGGTTGGATCAGGTCAACATCCTGTTGCCCAAAAGCCTGACTGGACGTGGCGAAGTTGATGTAGTGCTGACGGTCGGCGGCAAAACCGCCAACACGTTACGAGTGAATATCAAATAGCCGAAACAGTTCGCACAGCAAAAAAACGCCGCAGCGGACTCAATCATTCATTGAGTCCGCTGCGGCGTCTGAGTTCAAACAATGTTGCGCAATCAGCCTTGATGCATTGATGTTGTGCAATCAGTATTGATTGCGTCTCGGCGAAAGACAATTCCAAGCAACCCGATGCAGCAACGACGGACGCTTTCAGCCTTCGATACGCCTTTCAGCCATTACGCAATCCAGACAGATCGCGCAACAAATAGCCGCCACCAAAGAGGAAAACCTAGCCAGCAACGTAGCCATTCACGTCTGTTTGTTGGCACTTTGGTCTGAGGGTGAATTGCTTGGTGACCAGTTCTCTACAATACGCTGAATAAGTAGCGTGTCATTCCAAATTTGAGCAAGTGAAAGAGATTCCTGTTCTGGCGTAAGGCTATCCACACTCCATTCTCGCTCGCCATCCCATAGCCACCAATTAAGCACTTTGCCAGACTCATCTCTCCATCCTGCCTTTCGCATCAATGGAAACTTCTGCGCCCAAGTTGGGACACTTTCGTTTGCAACTCGCTTTACAATGCTCTTTGCCAATGCAGCACTCAATGGAAAAAAAGCATAGAAGCGTTCTTTGAGATTTACCAAGTCCGAAAATGATTCAGGCCGATCCTTAAATAACCCCGGTAAAACTCTTAAGAGATGACCAAATTGCCGATCTACCTGTGAAAGCTGTGCATAAGCTAAGCCAGACGGAGTCTCTATTTCGATTATATCTCCTATGATTGGTCTTTTCATTTTAAGCCCTTTCCATATTACAACCCAGGATACCCAATCTTCTTTAGTACCTCTAAGCCACGTTGGATTTTTTCTGCAAAGCCCGGAGCATTTTTAGCAATGGCATTTATTTGGTTATTGATGAGCGTTCCTCCATTCTTACCCAAACCATGAAGCTCTATAAGAGCTTGTTCAACTTCACGCGCGTCCGCTCTGGATAGATTTTTCAGCAGAGGAATTTCTTCAATTACGATGCCCTTGCTTCGCAGATGCTGGGCAGCTCGCCGCGATAGATTATTTGTTATGCCCACATACCATGCTTGACCTGTGGCAGGGTTTATTGACCGGTAAACCCAATTATTGTTTCTTCCGAAACGTTTAGCTGCAGCTTTTAGCCCAGCCTTGGCTAGAACACCTACAGCAAGTCCCGATTCCAGTACATTCTGCTCTAACTCAATTCTCTCATAGCGAGGAGCTGGCTCAAGATCGTCGAACCTAGAAGATTTTTCTCCTCTTTGATCTTTAAAGAAACTTCCGATGTCAAAAATCTGCCCCTCAGCAATCTTATCGGTACCAAAGGCTTTAGTTAAATCTTGTACTGAAACACCAAGTATCTCAGCTAGCCCACTGAATGTATCGCCTTTCTCAGCTTCATAATATATCCCGTCCTCAAGATAAACCCGTCGCCATAACCCTAGTGGATCAACAAATATAGTCGGGTTCAGTCCTGTCCCATATGAAACTGCCTGAAAATAGGCCAGTTATTTGAAATTTAGAAGCGGTGGTAAGCAGTGAGGCGAATCCGCTCTGACGTCAGGTAAACTGACGTTGGTAAATTAACAAGAGGAGGACTCACCTCACTGGATTCCATCATAACTGAATCGCTGACGCTCGTCAGTCTGCTGCTCATCGCAATTGACCGAGTCAACACCCAAAGCATTTTTGATCTTGATCCTTATGAATCCAGGCGGGAAGCCTTGCCCGGATCGCGGTTGTTGAAGATTCTGGTTTTCTACCAGATGCTCAAAGACCCAAGCCAACGCGGCTTGGTGCGGGCGGTAGAAGAATCGCAAGACGCGCGTCAGGCATTGGGATTTCTCCCTGCGCGCAACACGCTCTCGAATGCGCTTGCCCAGCGAGACCCGGAGCAGATGATCGAGGCTTGGGCGATGCTGCTCAGCCATTACAGTCCGCGAATTGCCAAGATCGGCAAGAAGTTCGCGCGGATTGCGGCAGTTGATGCCAGTCTGATCAAGCTTTCGCTGCAGGCTTTCGATTGGGCGACGTATCGCCAGCAAACTGGCGCTGCCAAAATCACCTGCGTCTTTGATTGGGTTCAGGGCGTGCCACAGCAATTTGTCTTTACGGCATCGGGCAAAGTCCATGATTTGAAGGCGACCTCGTCTTTGGTCTGGAAGGCAGGCTGGACCTATCTTTTCGACCGTGGCTATTTTTCCTTCGATCTACTGACGGCATTACTCAATGCTGGCGCCCACTTCGTGATTCGGCTCAAGCAGCACGTCGAGTACCGAATCCTGGAACGCCATCCGATCCCGGAACTGAACCTGCCCGCCGGGATGCGAGCGATCCGCAGCGATTGGACAATCTTGCTGCCCGGTTGGGATCGCAATGTCGTTTTGCGCCTGGTCAGCTACCAATTGACGGACGGCAAATTGATTCGCGTCCTGACTGACCGCCATGATCTGTCCGCTCTTTCGATCGCCCAGCTCTACAAAGAGTGCTGCGTGTCTTCAAACAAGGCGGCGGATTTAAAGGCAGCCTTTATGAATTCGTGACGACTTGCCGAGACCTGGCTCTTGTTCCACTGTCACGACTTGGCTCCTTGCGAAACACGCTTCTGGCCGTGGCTAAACTGCTTGAACCGGAAGCAAGCTCGCCAGATTTCAAAACTTGACGATAACTCTAGCTTCGCCCTCATATGGGACAGGACTGACTGAACCTACATCCAACTTACACTTCTGCATCCGCCGAACCGCGCCGGTTGAGTTATACTTGTGGCCGTCTTCCCATTTGAATCTCCCCTCGAAATTCAATCACTAAATCAAAGTTCCCAGCCTGTTTTTTGGCTGACCAAGAACCAGACGTTGGCTCAGGAGAGATTATGGCTGATCGCCCTATAACGATTCAGGCGCGTATTCCAAGCGCGACCTACCGATTACAGTTCAATCGCGAATTCACTTTCAAACAGGCTGCGGCGGTGGTGGATTATTTGCACGACCTGGGCATCACTGATTGTTACGCTTCACCGTTGCTGGTGGCTCGTCCAGGCAGTCTGCATGGTTACGATGTCACAGACCATTCAAAGCTAAATCCTGAAATAGGAACGGAGGAGGAATTCCTTGTCTTTGCGCGGAGCCTGCGTCGGCGCGAAATGGGCCTGATTATGGACGTGGTGCCCAATCATATGTGCATCGCCGGGGGAGGCAATCGTTGGTGGAACGATGTTCTTGAAAATGGTCAGGGTTCACCGTTTGCCAATTTTTTCGACGTTGATTGGAATCCGCCAAAATCCGACCTTGAAAACAAAGTGCTGCTTCCCGTTCTGGGAGAACAGTACGGGCGTGTTCTGGAAAACCAGGAAATCAGAGTCGTCTATCAACGTGGAGCTTTTTTCGCTCAATACTATGAAATGCGGTTGCCAATTGCTCCGGGCACTTATTCCCAGATTCTGGAACTTGTGCTGCCGCGCGTTAAATCTCAACTGGGCGAAACTCATCCCGACATGCTGGAACTGGAAAGCATCATCACCGCGCTTAGTCACCTGCCATCGCGCACCTCCATTCACCCTGCAAAGGTCAAAGAGCGCCGCCGGGAAAAAGAAATCATCAAACGGCGCCTGGCTTGGCTGGCGACAGCTAATGAACTGGTTCGCAAAGCAATCAAAGAGGCGCTCAATGAACTAAACGGAGTCAAAGGAGAGACGGAAAGCTTTGACAGGCTTGAAGCCCTGCTGGCCGAACAACCCTTTCGACTTTGTCATTGGCGCGTTGCCGCCGACGAGATCAACTATCGGCGCTTTTTCGACATCAACGAACTGGCCGCCATTCGCGTTGAAGATTCGGCGGTCTTTGCTGCTGTGCATGATTTGATTATGCGATTAATAAAACAGGGCTTGGTGACAGGGTTGCGAATTGATCACGTGGATGGTCTGGCCGATCCGGCGCGCTACTTACGCGATTCGCAGCGCGCCATTCTGGCTGCGCAGGCTCAGGCACGCAGCGAAGCTGAAACTGGAAAAGTCAGGCGAACATCACTGATGCGTCAACTGCCTGAGCTGACAAACGATAACAGCAAGCCTTTTTACCTGATTGTGGAAAAGATACTAGGCCACAACGAACTGTTGCGCGCCGATTGGCCTGTGCATGGCACCACCGGTTACGAATTCATGAACCTTCTCAATGGCGTATTCGTGGATACGAACAAAGCGCATGCGTTTCGGCGTTTGTATGAAAGGTTCACCGGCAACACGATAAAGTTTGATGATCTGACTTACGAATGCAAGAAACTGATTTTGCGTGTGGCGATGTCCAGTGAATTGCATGTACTGGCGCGGCGATTGGATCGTATATCCGAACAGCACCGTTATTGGCGCGATTTCACACTGAACAGTCTGCAATATGCGCTGGTCGAATTGATTGCCTGTTTCCCGGTTTACCGCAGCTACATCCGCGCCGACCAAACTTCAGTCAGTGTGGAAGATCGGGGTTATGTGCTTTCAGCCATTCGCACGGCCAAGCGCCGCAACCCGGC
>JAGNMH010000835.1 GCA_017991275.1 Acidobacteriota bacterium | reverse complement strand
CAATTGCTCCGAAGTCGTTTTCTTCAGCAGATAACCGCAAGCTCCGGCGCACAGAGCATGAAAGATGTGGTCGTTGTCTTCATACACGGTCAACATCAGGATCAACACTTGCGGCCAGCGGCGCTTAACTTCCTTGACGCCTTCGATGCCGGACATTCCCGGCAAGCCGATGTCCATCAGCAAAACGTCCGGCAGGTCGTCGCCGAGTTTGACCAGCGCCGTTTCCATCGAACCAAACGCGCCCGTACAGCGAAAGCCCAGCGAATCGTTAATTAACCACGCCAGACTTTCGCGGATCGGAGTTTGGTCTTCGACGACGGCGACTTTGATTTTGGAAGTGTCGTTTGATGGCATATCGCGGCCTATGAAAGAAGCAGCGCAACTTGCCGAAATTGCGCTGCCCCGATAATCGAACATTCATCGAAGCCACGCAATACCTGGCAGGTTGCGCTACAGGGTGTTTCAATTTCGTCACAGACTGAAAACTCTATTTCGGCAAGATGCTCAAGTCAGGGCGGAAACGGATGACCTCGCGTTCCAGTCCCACAATGACGCCGACGGTTTTTTGGAAATTGCGTTCGGCGGTTTCTGCGCCCGCGATTCGCTGGATGGTGGCTCGCATAAAGGGATCGTTCTTTTCCATCTCCGTGAAGCTGTTGAAAAAGGTCAGCGTGATGAATTCCGATGTGTCGCCGCCATACACTACAGCCAGAACGCTATACCCCAATACGCCGGATTTTTTGACGATCGGCAGATAATCGTTCTTGATGTAGTTTTCGAAATCCGCTGTCCGGCCACGCGCGATTTTGACGTGACTGACAGCGGCAATTTTCGGTGGAGCAGTCATCTGTTCCGTCCAGCTTAGTTCGGGACGACTCCGCGCCAGCCAAGTGCGGTTGCCGCTATCGGCCAGATACAACGAAGTCTTTTTCGCTAACGCCCGCACGCCTTCTTCGCCCAGGGCTTTGGTCAGGCGATTTTGAGCTTGATCGAACACGCTCAGGTCGTCCATTGGCTCGACGCTATACATCTTCCCTGACGGCCCAAGCGCAGAAACCCAGAATTCCTGATGTTTGTAACCGGCTTTCTTCAAAGCTGGGATGCGCTCCTTAGCGCGGAATTCATAATAGTCATTGGCTACGCCCGGTTTCAGGCTGGATTCGACGATGTAATACCACTGGCGTTTGGCGGCAGGTTGCGCGGTTGTCGTTTGGCCAAAAGCGAAGTTTGAGGCGACGATAACCAAAACGAAGATGGCGAGTGTGGTAAGCAACTTTTTCATGGTGTGTTCCTTTCTTGAACGTCTTTGAAAGCCAAGTGGATGGGCAAAGTTTTGGAGTGCGACGACTTGTCGTAGCTTTGTGTTCATTAGCGCGAAACGGTTGTGACAGCAAAGTTTCGACCATGAACGAAAAGCGGCGACAAGCCGCGCGCACTCCATATCAGTTATTTCGCCGCAGTGGTTGGCTCAGGGATGATGCTGATTTCAGGTCGTAGCCGCAGAATGCGGTTCTCGCTGCGTTGCACAATACCCACCAGTTTTTGCTGCATTTTGGCGAGGCCATCTGCTCCCAACGCTTGGTTTATCTTGCTGGGTTGGTCAAGTTCCGTCAGATCATTGAACGGATTGAAGACGATGTAACGACCAGCTTCTCCGCCAAACCTCAGACGGCTGACCAGGATGCCGTTGGCGTCGGCTTTCTTTGCTACTGGCAGATAATCGTTCTTGAGGTAAGCCTCGTAATCCCGTCCGCGTTGTGTCGCGATGTAACGATCAATCACTTGGTAATAAAGCGACGGGGTTTTGAATTTAGGATTCGTCCAACTCACTTCGGGCAATGTCTCGACGATGTACGTGTGGGTGTCCTCAATGAACTCTCGTGCTTTGGCGCTCCAGGCGTCGAGTGATTCCTTGCTATTGTTTTTGTTAAAAGCCTCGTTCCGCGCCCGAATGGCGGCGAAGCTGTCATGTATTTCGATCAGGGTGACAACGTTGCGACTGGCTGTATCGTAAAGATTCGTGAAAAAGTAACCTTCCTTGATTCCGGCTTTGACGTACAACGGCCTGGCTTCTTTCGCCGCCCATTCCAGATAAGGCGTCAGCATCCCCTGCTTGATGGTGAATTCGTTGACCAGACCGAGTCTGCGTTTCGGCGCGTCAGCAGGTTTGGCGTTGTTTTGGGCTAAGTTGATTTGCAGTCCGCCCACGCATAACAGCACGGCGAACAGCAACGAAAGTGAAAGTCGGCGAATCATTTGCGTCATGACTTTTCTCCTAATGTTGGTTAGAGGGTTAATGGTTTGTACTTCGCTGAGTAAGTTGGCACACCTACACATCTCTTTCTCCCGGCTGAGAACGCTTTTTTGTTTCTTCGATTTTGTTTGGATGATTGCTACGGCGGGGAATTTAGCCGAGGTGCAGACAAGCTGTCACCACATGTTCATGTAGGTATTTTGCCAATGCGGTAGCGCGACCAGCCAGGGGCGCGCTACCGCATTGGTATTTCGACTGTCACCACGGTTCCTTTGCCGAGCGCGGAATCAATCCGCAATTTGCCGCCTATGCTTTCGGCGCGAGTTTGCAGACTGTGCAGGCC